>JBDHDN010000490.1:0-3118 GCA_039591485.1 Gemmatimonadota bacterium | reverse complement strand
TCAGGCCGAGGAGGTTCGGGAGAATGACGATGCCAAGTGCGACGTCTCCCATCAGCCAGATGACGTTCAGCGACACGAGCGCGCCGAAGAAGTGCATCATGACGAATACCGCCTTGTACGGCAGAATGGCCTTGGGGCCGAACAGGTAGTTCGCGCACCGGTCGCCGTAGTAGCTCCACGAGATCGCCGTCGACACCGCAAAGAGCAGCACCGAGAGCAGGACGATGAAGTCCCCCCATGCTCCCGGAAGCCCCTTCTCGAAGCCGAGCATCGTGAGTGGGGCTCCGCTCTCGACGGCATTCCCATACAAGGCATCGTAGCGCGTGCCGTCATCCGCGATCGCGATCCCCACGCCGTTCTCCGCTCGCGGCACGATCACGCCGGTGAAGGGCCTCGTGTGCTCTGCATCAACAAACAGCTGTTCGAGCTCGACCTCGTGCCAGGCGACGAGTGGCGCACCGGGGCCGGTCTCGACGTGCTGGCCGTTCTCGATCCGGATCTCCTCAGTGGGCGTTACCGTTGCCCGCCTGCCCTCGAGCGAGTACTCCACGTAGGAGAGATCACCGGCGCCGGCAAACTGGATCTCGGTCGGGACGCGCTCCTTCCAGACGCCGGTCATCACGATCACGAGTCCGGTCATGGTGCAAATGACCAGCGTGTCAATGAACGGCTCGAGCAGGGCCACGACCCCTTCGGACACCGGTTCGTCGGTCTTCGCGGCGGCATGGGCGATCGGTGCGGAGCCCTGGCCGGCTTCGTTCGAGAACAGCCCGCGACGCACTCCCCACATCATGGTGAGGAGCAGCGCGCCGATTCCCGTGCCGGCGACACCAGCGGATGGGCTGAAGGCCTCGCTGAAGATCTGCACGACGGCGGGGACAAACCACTCGAAGTGGAGCAGGATGATCGTGAGGGCGCCGAGCACGTACACGGTAGCCATGAACGGCGCGAGCACACTTGTGACTCGTCCGATCCGTCGTATGCCGCCCAGTACGACGAGTGCGACCACGGTCGCGGTCGCGAGGCCGCTGACCCACACCGGAATCCCGAACGTCGACAACAGGGAATCGGCCACCGTGTTCGCTTGAACGGCGTTCCCCGTCAGGAAGGCGGTGAACCCGAGCATGATCGCGAAGAAGACGGCGAGCGGCTTGAACATCGGGCCCAGCCCGCGCTCGATGTAGTACATCGGGCCACCAGACACCGTGCCCACCAAGCGGTCCGCACTCGGCTCCTCGACATGGCGGTAGTGCTGCGCCAGGGTGACCTCGGTGAACTTCGTCGCCATTCCGAGGAACGCGGTCACCCACATCCAAAACAGCGCACCAGGACCACCCCAGTGGATCGCGATGGCGACGCCGGCGATGTTGCCGATGCCAACCGTCGCTGAGAGCGCGGTCGTGAGGGCCTGGAAGTGCGGCACGTCACCGGGTTCGTTCGGGTCGTCGTACTTCCCCGAGGTGACCGCGAAGCCATGCCCCAGGCGACGAAGCTGAATGAACCGGAGCCGGATGGTGAGAAAAACGCCCGTTCCGAGCAAGGCGATGACGGCCAGGGGAATCACCTCACCTCGCGCGGGCACCCCGAACTCCCACACCCAGTAATTGACCGAGTTGACGATCCGTTCGAGCAGTTCCATGGGCCTCTCGCCGCACAAGGAAGGGAACAAGATGGTCCGGCCCACCCATGCCGAGCAACCCCGATCCCGTCGCGTCGACGTGGTCGACTGAGTAGCTTCCGCCGTCATGGCATCCTCCACGCGGCCGCACCGCTCACCGTCCGGTCTGGGCATCGATCCTGCCCGACGGCGTGCCGCCAGGCGCATCCTGAGACTCCTGAAGCCCGGCGCGCGGGTGGTGCTCACGACACACGTCAACACGGACGGCGACGGAGCGGGGTCGGGCGTGGCCATGTGGCGACTGCTCGACCGCCTCGGGGTCGACGCGTTGATCACCAACCCCACACCGTTCCCCCACCGCTTCGACTTCCTGCTCGATGGGATTCGCAGGGCCGATCGCTCACGGCACGCGGTTCGGGCTATCGAGCGTGCGGACGCGATCCTGGTGCTCGACATCGCCGATCTCGGACGTCTCGGCCACCTGGGCCAGGTCGTGGAGCGGTGCGAGGCGCCGGTTGCCTGTATCGATCATCACATGTCGAACGGGAACCTGCCGCCAGGTCCGCGCCTGGTGGATCCGGCGGCGTGCGCGACCGCGGAGCTCGTGTACGACCTGGCACGCGTCGCCGGGTGGACACTGGATGCCGCCACGGCCCAGGCTCTCTACGTTGCGATTCTCACGGACACGGGGGGGTTCCGATTCGCGAACACCACACCGCGCACACTTCGGATCGCAGGCGACCTGCTGGGGCGGGGCGTTGACGCCGAGCGTGTCTACCGCGAGGTCTACGCCTCCGAGTCGGAGGGGAAGATCCGACTCATCGCGGAGGTCCTGCAAACGCTGGTGGTCGAACAGGACATCGGACTCGCCTGGATGACGATTCCCGAGGGGGCCCTGGACCGCCTGGGGGTCGAGGCTGACGAGTTGGAGGGGATGGTGGAGTTCGCCCGGTCGATCCGGGGCGTGCGTCTGGCACTGTTGTTCCGGCATCTCGCGAGCGGACGCATCAAGGTCTCGTTCCGCTCCGTAGGTGACGTCGATGTGGCTCGTCTTGCGGAGGAGTTCGGCGGCGGCGGCCACCGGAGGGCCGCCGGCGCATCGCTGGACGGACCGATGGATGAGGTCCAGATGCGCGTGCTCGCCGCTGCACGGTCGGTTGCCGCGCTCTGAGGCCCCTCCTATCATTCGGGCACTATGACTCGGAGACTACAAGCGCTCGTCGCCGGAGCGCTGACCAATGTTCGCAATCCTCGCGTCGACAACGATGTGCTCTCGGCCGGGATGGTTCAGGACCTCACCGTTGGCGACGACGGGCGCGTGAGCTTCACCTTCATTCTCTCTTCTGACGACCCCGGGACGCTGGTCCGTGAGGCCCGCAAGGCGGTTCAGGAGGTCGAAGGCGTCGAGAAGGTCTCGATCGAGGTACGGGAGGCGGGCGGCGACGCGTCTGGGCCGGCACCGGGGGCAGCACCCGCCGCGGCCACGGAGGGAGCGCCTCC
>JBDHDN010000489.1:0-3136 GCA_039591485.1 Gemmatimonadota bacterium | reverse complement strand
CTTCTGTTGGACTCGACGAGGTTGTCAAACACGGCGAACCTCCGTAATGGTCAGGTGATGGCGTAGATATGATACCCTGCGCGCATGACGTCTGTAAGGGGAATTCCGAGCGTTTCGCTAATGCCAAGATTACAGAACGATTACAACCCGGTTACGGGACACTGACGCCAACTCCGTTCGCTGCCCTCAGGCTCGTCGCAGGGTTGATCAGCTAGGGACACGCCGAACGTCATCGCGCGTCGTGTCGCGTGGGAGCCGGACCGTGAAGGTCGTGCCGCGGCCCGGTCGGCTCTTCACGGCAATCGTCCCCCCGTGCGCCTCGGCAATCCAGCGGGAGATTGCGAGCCCGAGCCCCGCGCCCGGCCGATCGCCAGTCCGGCTGCGAGCCGGGTCGGCCCGCCAGAACCGATCGAAGATGTGCGGAAGGTCGCCGGGCGCGATTCCGATCCCGGTGTCGTGCACGGTGATCGTGAGCTGCCGTTTCTCGCGCGCCGCCGCGAGCGTGACCGTGCCCTCGGCCGGCGTGTACTTGATCGCGTTCGTCACGAGGTTGAGCAGCAGCTGCCGCAGCCGGCTCGCATCCCCCTCCATAGGCAGCGGCTCGGCCGGCAGGTCGACCTGCACGTCGACCGTTGCCTGCTCACCCAAGATTCCCGCCGTCTCCGCGACATCGCTCAGGATGTCGCGCATGTCGACCCGCTCGAGGTGGATGGCGGCGCGGCCCTCGTCCGCCCTCGCCAGGGTCAGCAGCGAATCCACCATTTCCGCCATCCGATTCACCTCGAACAACGTCTCCTCGAGGATCTCCATCACGTCGTCCGGCGTCCTCGGGTGTGTCAGCGACCGCTCGATGCCGCCCCGCAGCACCGTCAGCGGCGTCTTCAGCTCGTGACTGGCGTCGGCGGTGAACCGCCGCAGGCTCGAGAAGCTTCGCTCGAGCCGCCCGATCATCTCGTTGAGGGTGGTCGTCAACCGGGCGAGCTCGTCGCCGCCTGCCGGCTGACCGAGCCGCTTGTGCAGGCTGCGGCCGTCGGTGATCGCCTCGATCTCGTCGATGATGGCCTCGACCGGCTTGAGGTTGCGCCCCACGAGGAGCGTGGCCACGAGCAGCGACGCGGCGATCACGAACGGCGCCGTCCACAGCATCGCGGTGAGCAGCGGAACGAAGCCGGCGGTCGAGACCGCCGAGACAACCGCCGTCACCTCGTCACCGGCCTCGGTCACGGGGCGCACAAAGTAGCGCACGGTGCCGAGCGAGCCCCCGAGATCCGCCGACCCCAGCCGCTCCTGCCCACCGGTGGATTCGGCGATGTCGATCAGCCCCTCGGCGACTGCGGCCGGGAACTGACGGCCCTCGGAGGAGAGCCAGAGCACCTGCCGGCCTCGTCCGAGCACCACCACGACGCCCGGCACGCCCTCAAACAGCACACGGACGTCTGGCGTGAGCGCCAGGTCACCGGTCGCCGGGTCGAGGCCAACGATGGCATCACGGGCCCGATAGGCCTCCCCGAGGATGCCCGTGATCAGATCGGACTCCAGCTTGACCCGCTCATCGAAGACGTCGCCGACGGTCGCCGATCCCTGGACGCTGTACGTGATGGTGCCGAAGACGATGATCGTGACGCCGAGCAGCGCAGCGTACCCAGCTGCCAGCCGGCCCCGAATGGTGCGCATGCCGGCTCAGTCCGTCCGAAGCAGGTAGCCGACGCCGCGCACCGTGTGGATCAGCTTCGAGTCGAAACCGTGGTCCACCTTCTTGCGCAACCGCGTGATCACGACGTCGACGATGTTCGTGCCGGGATCAAAGTGGTAGTCCCAGGCATACTCGGTGATCAGCGTGCGGGACATCACCCGTCCCGCGTTCCGCGCGAGATACTCCAGCACCGAATATTCCTTCGGCGTGAGCTCGATGGTTCGCCCCGCTCGCTCCACACGGTGCTCCCCGGTGTCGATCACGAGATCCGCCACACGAATCACCGGCGGGGCGATCCCCTTGGGGCGCCGCGACAGTGCATCCACTCGCGCAAGGATCTCCTCCAGAGCGAACGGCTTGGTCACGTAGTCATCCGCCCCGATCCGGAGCGCCTGCACCTTCGATTCCAGCGCGTCCTGCGCGGTGAGCACCAGCACGGGCGTCTCGACACCCCGGTCGCGGAGCGTGCGCAACACCTCCATCCCGGAGGTCCCGGGAAGCCGAAGGTCGAGCACGATCACATCGTAGGTGCCGAGGCTCGCCCGCTCGAGGGCTTCGCTGCCGTCGGCGACCAGATCCACGTTGTGCCGGTGCTCCTCGAGACCACGCTGGAGGAAGCCGCCGACGGTGCGGTCGTCTTCCACGACCAGGAGCTTCACTCGTCGACCTCCGGAGGCCGAATCGGCAGCACCACCCGAAACACCGAGCCGCGCCCGGTGTGTGATTCGACCAGGATCCGCCCACCGTGCTCCTGCACGATTCCGTAGCAGATCGAGAGCCCGAGCCCCGTGCCTCGGCCGGGCTGCTTGGTCGTGAAGAACGGCTCGAAGATCTTCTGCAACGCTTCGCGGGGAATCCCGTCACCTGTGTCCTGAAACTCGGCCACCACATCGCGGCCGTTGCCAAACTGCGCTGTGCGGACCGACAGCACCCCCTGGCCGTCCATCGCGTCGATCGCGTTGAGCGTGAGGGACAGGAACACCTGGATGAGCTGCTCGTGGTTGGCCTCGATGACGGGCAACCCAGGGGTCAACTCGCGCTCGAGCGTGATCCCGCGATACCGGTGGTGGTGCTTCGCCAGGAACAGGGCGTCCTCGACGATCTGGTTCAGTTCCGCGGGCCGCTTCACTCTAGCCTTCGGGCGCGAGAAGTCGAGCAGGCCATCCACGATCGACTTACAGCGCTGGAGCTCCGACTCGACGATCCGCAGATACTCCGCGATCCCCTGGCCTTCCACTGGCGGGAGGTCCCCCACACGGAGGCCGAGCGCCTCGACACACGCACCGATCGTGGCCAGGGGATTGTTGATCTCGTGCATGACCCCCGCAGCGAGCTGCCCGACGGCGGCGAGCTTCTCGGTTTGCGACACCTGATCCTGCACGCGCTTCCATTCGGTGATGTCTTCACCAATCGTGATGACGTGCGTTACCTCGTCGTCGTCGA
>JBDHDN010000488.1:0-3158 GCA_039591485.1 Gemmatimonadota bacterium | reverse complement strand
GGTGGCCCGGCGTTCGCTCACGTCTGCTCACAGTCGCCGAGTCGCCACCGGTGCGGCGCCTGCTGACCGATTCGTCGAGCGGCGTCCAATCGATCGTCCTCGGGGACGACACGGACCTCGCCGAATCGATCCGGGCGGTGCGGCTCCGCGATCGAGACGGTGTGCAGATCTTGTCCGAGCAGCCCGCGCGCCGCGACGATCCACGCTCGTTCGGCCCCGGGCTGCTCGTGGCCCTCCCCGTCTTCGCGGGGCGGAGCTCCACGCGTCTTGGCACCCTGGACGTGGAGTTGGCCGTCTCCACCCTGCTCGGGGACGCCCTCCTGCGAGCATCCCCACTCGGTGCCGTGATCGCCGCACTCGATCCGTCATCGAGCGCCTCCCTCCTGCCGCTCCCGTTCGACGCGAGTCTCCTGGAGCACGAGCGGTTCCGCTGGGGCGGTGAAGAGTGGATCACCAGTCGGCGCATGCTAGCGGAGCCCCCACTGATCCTCGTGGCGGCAGCGCCCGTGACACCGCTCACCGCCCCGTTCGAGGATGCGGCGACGCGCGGACTGATCGTCCTGTTCGTCGTGGCCGGTGCGGCGATCGTGGCCGCGGCCGTGCTCACCGCGAGGATGACGCGATCCCTGGACCGGCTCGCCACGGCGGCGGATGCCGTGGCACGGGGCCGGATAGACCAGCGGGTCGAGCCCGTCGGCTCCGACGAGATCGGGCGCGTCGCACACGCGTTCAACGCCATGACCGAGAGCCTGCGACGCACGCTGCGGGAGCTCGCTGATCGGCAGGCCCTGGCCGCGGTCGGCGAGTTCGCCGCGTCACTGTCGCACGAGGTTCGCAACGCCCTGTCCTCCATCCGCCTCGACATGCAGGTCACGGGCGAGCAGCTGCCGGCCGACGTCAGCGTCAGGGAACCCTATCGACGAGCGCTGCGCGAGATCGAGCGCCTCGACCAGACGGTCACGGGCTCCCTCGAGCTGGCGCGGAGCGGCCGGCTCACGAAGGTCGAGCTGAATCTGTGGACGCCGCTGCACGCGGCCGCGGTCGCCGCACGCAGCGAGTTCACCCTGAGGAGGGCCCACCTCGACGTGCCGCCGGCGAGTGCCGAGCCGATCGTGGTGACCGGCGATGCGGCCTCACTCGAGCAGCTCTTTCTCAACGTCCTGTTGAACGCCGCTCAGGCACTGGGCGACGGCGGAACGGCAACCGTTCGCGTCGGCGTCCACGGCACCGCGGTGTCGATCACGGTGGCGGACGACGGGCGCGGTATACCGCAGCAGGAGCTGGACCGGGTATTCGACGCGTTCTACTCGACGCGAGACGGCGGCACGGGACTCGGCTTGCCCATTTCTCGCCGTATTGCCCAGGCGCATGGGGGACAGCTGCGCATCCAGAGCACGGCGGATGCGGGCACCGTCGTCGAGATCGCGTTGCCCTTGTCGATGTAACGGCCGGCGCACGGGGGATGTAATGAAGCGTGACGTCGAGCCGGCGGTCCTCGGGAGAGGCGGCACCATGAACCTCATGCTCCGCAAGCAGTTACCTGGCTGCAGCGCCATCGGCACGGAACGTGGACGTGATTCACCTCCGGTTGGCCAGACTCATTCGGCATCGACGATGGAGGCAGTAATGAGGTTCACGACACTGATCGCGCTGCTCGCGGCCGTCGCAGCCTGCACCGACGGCTCCGCCCAGACCGGAGATGGCAGTGCGCAGACGGCCATGGCACGTGCGCTGGAGACGGGAACCCAGCCGGAGGGTATCGTCGCTCGGCGTCTCGCCGCCGGTGACGACGTGTACGCACCCTGGTGGGCCACCTTCTCGCCGGACGGTCGGTACGAGACGTTCACCGACTGGAGGTCCAACGAACTGGCAATCCGGGATCTGGAGACCGGTGAGATCCGACAGGTGACGAACACGGCCGAAGCAGAGCGTGGCTACGCCCGTGGGGGGGTCTTCTCGTCCGATGGCCGTCGAATCGCCTACGGCTGGAACGCGGAGAGTGTCGTGCTTCGTACCATACCGACGGAAGGCGGTGAGGCCACGACGCTGCTGGACGCCGCGACGCGCGGCGCCGACGCGGTTCACCCCCTCGACTGGAGTCCCGACGACGGGTCCGTGTTGGCGGGGCTCGTGACGTATGAGGTCGCCACCGGCGACGGATTCGGCAACGCCGGCTACGAGCTCGTGCTGATCTCGACGTCGGACGGGAGCGTTCGCGCACTCAAGCAGGGCCCCGACTTCCGCATTCTGTACGGACGCGCGTTCTTCTCACCCGACGGGCGGTACGTGGCGTACAGCGCGTTCTTCGGTGGCTCGCCGCAGATGGGCGACGTGCGCACCATCGAGGTCACCTCGGGGAAGGAGACCGACGTCCTCGCCGGACCGTCCAACGACCAGGTCCTCGGATGGAGCGAGGACGGCACACGGCTGTTCGTCGTGAGCGATCGGGCCGGCAGTCACTCGATCTGGGCGATCCCGATGCAAAACGGCGCCCGCGTCGGCGATCCGACTCTCGTCCGCCGCGACGTCCACGGGTTCGCATCCGGCCACGTGGCCGCCGGGAACCTCTACTACCACGTCGTCACCGAAACCCCAAAGCTGTACACGATGGGGCTCGACCTCGCGTCCGGGCGCGTGCTGTCGGAACCGGTCGCGGAGAAGCGTGGATGGGCCACCTGGATCGGCCACCCGGTCTGGTCGCCGGACGGCCAGTACCTGGCGTACGCGCAGGGCACCGATCGCCAGGCCATCGTGGTGCGCGCGGCGGCCGGCAACCACCTCCGGGAGTTCCCGCTCCCGTCGGGGTTCCTGACCGTCTCGCGCCTCCGCTGGACGCCGGACAGCCGTCGCCTGGTGATGGGTGCCCGAGGCACGACCCACTCCGGGTCGTCGAACGTGCTGACGCTGACGCTCGCCACCGGCGACTACGAACTTGGCTACACGAACCCAGCCGAGAGTTGGCCGGTTTCCGCTGACGGCCGAAAGGTCTACCGACACTGGCGTGGGACCATGAGTGTCTTCGATCTCACCACCGGTGAGATCTCCCCGTTGTATCCCGCTGAGGCGATGGCCGAGGTGGGCTGCCGGCCGGGCCCTCCGGCACTGTCCCCCTCCGGCGATCACCTGGCGTTCTTGGGGGCCTGGTGCGTGGGTGTCAT
>JBDHDN010000487.1:0-3160 GCA_039591485.1 Gemmatimonadota bacterium | reverse complement strand
ATCCCGCACCAGGGATCTACACCAGCACTCGGCCCGTCTTCGTGCCGGGGACGAACCGGGGCCGCGGGGTCGAGGTGTCCGCGCGCAAACTACTGGGATGGTGGACCGCGTCGGTGGCGTACAGCTACGGCCGCTCGGAGCTGACGGCGAAAGACATGCGCTATCCGTCTGCAGCGGAGCGACGCCACGTGCTGAGCGCGACCGCGCTGGCACCCGTGGGTCGCCATCTTCGACTGGGAGCGGCGCTCGCGCTGGGGAGCGGCGCACCGTACACGCGCTTCACGCAGTCGATCGTGGCGTGTGACAGCATGTCGCCGTGCCCGCCGGGGTCGCAGGACACGCTTCAGATCGAGGCTCCCAACGCGGCACGGGCTCCGCCGTACGCCAAGCTGGACCTCATGGTCGAGTGGCGACGGGTGACACCGTCGTGGGAGCTCGGCGTCTACCTCCAGCTTCGCAACGTGTTCAACCGCGCCAACGCCGTGACGTATACCGGGTCGGTGCGGGACTGCCCCGCCGGCGGCGTCCCGCCGACGCTGGAGCCGGCCAGGCCAGGGCTGTGTGACCGGTTCGACAGGGGGCTGCCGTTCCTGCCTCTGCTGGGAGCCTACGTCGCCTTCTGACACGGAGCGCCTCGAGCGGCTCGTCGTGGAGCACCGCGCGGCCCTGTGCCGCTATGTGGCGCGGCTCATCGGCGACGACGCTGCGGCGGAGGACGTGGTGCAGGAGACGCTCACGCGATATGTGGAGCGACCGCCGGAACGGGACGACAACCCGCGCGCCTGGTTGTTCGCGGTGGCCACCAACCTCGCGCTGGACGACGCACGAACCGCGTGGCGGAGAGCGCGCCTGCTGCGGTGGTATCGCGACTGGGTGCCCGGGCCGCGGCCCGAGCCGGATCCCGAAGCGTCCATGATCCGTGCCGAGCGCGCCGCGCGCGTGCGGACGGCCCTCGCCGTGCTCTCGGAGAAGGAGCGCACCGTGTTGCTGATGCGGGAGGAAGGCTTCAAGCATCGGGAGATCGCCCAGGCCGTGGGCACCACGACCCGGTCGGTCGGCACCCTCGTTGCGCGAGCGCTGGACAAGCTGGCGCGACGGCTCACGACCGACGTGGAGGCATCATGACCGAACCGGCCAATGGAGCTCACATCGCCGACGATGCCCACATCCGGTTCCTGGACGGAGAGTGCGAGGCGGACGAGCGGATTGCCGTGACCGAACACGTGGCACGCTGCTCGAGCTGCGCCCGTCGACTGGCCGAGTTGCGCGAAAGGAGCACCGCCGTCACCCAGCTGCTCGCCGAAGTGGATGCGGCACCGGGAGAGTCACCGGCGCGGGCTCGACCCCAGCGACGCGTGCGGCTGCTCGTTGCCGCAGCCGGTCTCGTATTGGTGGTCGCCGCGGCGGCCGTGTCGCCGGTGCGGGCGTGGATCGTGGAGCGGTCGCAGGCGCTCTGGACGCTGGTGAGTGGTGGGCTGGAGCAGCCTGCGCCGGCGCCGAGTCCCATTCGCGCGGAACAAGCAACACCGTTCGCATCGGTGTCATTTGCGGTGGAACGCGACCGGCTGATCGTTGAGGTGGCGCACCGTCAGGCCGAGGGCGTGCTGGTCGTGGAGATCGTGGACGCCGTGACGGCGTCGGCCGCGATCACCGGGGGGGAGTTGGGGGGCGACCTCCTGGTGTTGCCGGGACGACTGCGCATCGCCAACGCTCCGGAGTCGACGGCCTCGTACCGAGTTCGCGTGCCCCCGACGCTGACCCGGGTGGAGGTCCTGGTCGCGGGCGAGCGGGAAGCGGTCCTCGATCCGCGCCGCACCACAGAGAGCCGTACGGTCGATCTCGGTGCGCCCCCGGGCCGATAGGGGAGTCGGTCAGAATCGAGAGGCCTCAAACGTTCAACGGTTGAGACTGCCACTCTCAACGCGAGGACGCGAGGCGATCATGACGACGATACGACGCATTGCCCAAGTACTCATGGCGGCGGGTGTTCCTTTCGGGTGGACCGTTGGGTGCGCCGACGAGCCCCTTTCACCGGGTGAGGGGGTCACGCAGGTCCTGCTCACCGATGCGCCGTTTCCCTTCGACGACGTGACGCGCGTCGACATCTACATCGCCTCCATCGAGGCCTCGACGCAGGGCGACACGGCCGACGACGCGGATGACCAGGTCTGGGTACACGTCGTGCAGCCCGAGCGGACCTTCGATCTGCTGCAACTTCGGAATGGCGCGACCGCTCTCGTGGGCGAGGGTGAGTTGCCGGCCGATGTCTACAGGGCGATCCGCATCGCGGTGGACGTGGATCGATCGCGGGTCGTGATGGCCGACGGCTCGTTGGGCCTGGTGGATTGGCTCGGTGGCGGAGTGATGCTGCTGCACGCGTTCGTGGAGGACCCGCTCGACGTGCCGGCCGAGGGTGCGTCGATCGTGATCGATTTCGACGTGGGGCGGAGCTTCACCCACAACCAGGCGAGCGACACGACCCAGGGGTCGTTCGTGTTCCATCCGGCCATCCGCGCGCTGAACGAGGTGGCGACCGGCTCGCTCGCCGGCACCGTGACCGCGGACCCGGACGGTGACGGCGTGTTCGCACCCTTAGCCGACGCCACCGTGAGCGTGTTCCGCGGGCTGAGCACCGATACCCTGAATCCGACGGACCCGTGGTCGCTCCAGGCCACGGCCCGCAGTGACGCTCAGGGTCGGTTCCGCGTGGCGTACCTGCTACCCCGGACGTACACCGTGCGGGTGGAAGCGCCGTTCGGGATACCGGTGAGCGCCGCGGAGCACACCGGCGCGGTAGTGAGCATCGGAGCGGAATCGACCGTCGATGTCGCGCTGCCACGGGCGGACATCCCGGGTACCGGCACCGGCCCCGTCGCGACGGTCACGCTGAATCCGTCGAACGTCACGGTCGCAGTCGGGGACAGTCTGCTGGTCTCGGCGATACCACGAGACGCCGACGGCAACCAGCTCGTCGGCCGGTCGATTGCGTGGTCGGTGAACGACCAGAGCGTGCTGGCGATCGTCGGCGTGTTCGGGTCGGTGGTCCGACTCGATCCGACAGCATCCGGCACCGCGACGGTGACCGCCACGAGCGAGGGCAAGAGTGGGACGGCAACGGTGACGGTGACCGACCCGTGACACCAGGGTTCTGCCTCCCTCA
>JBDHDN010000486.1:0-3163 GCA_039591485.1 Gemmatimonadota bacterium | reverse complement strand
AGCCGGAAGGCATGGTCGTCCGGGCGATAGACGTTGATCCGGTAGTACGGCGACCAGAACTCGGGCCGCGGTCCCGCGGTGACGAGTCCCAGTGCGACGGCGCACACGCCCGTGGCCAGGACGCCAACGGCATAGCGCCGATCTCCCCACGCGAGCAGCAGCCACACCAGCGTCCCGACTGCGAACCATACCCAAGGTGGCGTCCGAAGTGCGCTGAGAATTCCGAACGCCAGGATGCCCGCCAGGCTTCCTCCAATATCGAGAGAATAGGCGACCAGCGGGCGGAACTTCCCAAACTCGCGCCCGAGCAGCGCGCCAAGCGGTACGAAGAAGAGCGCGCAGAGGGTGAAGAGGATCGTCGTCGTGGGCAGCACACCGAGGGTCCGCCGAGACTCCCACTGTGCAGGGTAGATCGCCCAGAGTAGCTCGTCGGAATCCGCAGGTACCTGTACCAGCACGTCGGCCAGCACGTAGACTGCAGCAAGCAGCACGAGGGTGACGGGCAGCGAGAGCCAGCGCAGGCGCCTCGCCGACTCAGCCCGGAGCAGGCCAACCCCCATTCCGAGGAACGTCGCGATCAACACGAAGTTGAGGTAGAACCCGAAGACGCGGACGTAACCCGGCAGGTACCGGATGAGCGCGAGCTCGAAGAAGAGGATCAGGAAGGAGTAGCCCGCCAGGCGGCGCGCGGCCGGTCCTGTCCAGCCGGTGTCGGAGGTACTGGCTGCGTCTGCGTCGTTCATGGTCCCGTGTGCTCCCATTCTCCATCGCCCGTCTGGTCCGGTCATCAGTCTTGTGCGGTGAGGCAATTCCGGCAAGTGCGCCGCGTCACCGAGGGCTCCTCGGGACCTGGCTGGTCGTGAGATTGCGACACGGGGTCCAGCGTCCGTGCCCCGGCGACCCCCGCGGATGACGCCGCCGGTACCCCTCGAGTGCGTGTCAGGCGTCCTCGCATCGGCTTGCAGCAACCGCGCGCCGTTTCAATATTCCTCGGAGGAAACCCGCGCACGGGCTGCACTGCTCCAGACTGAGAGAACGGCGATTCCGGAACAACCCGTCACTGCTCCTCGGATGCTCATCGGATTTGCGATCACGGAGCACTGCAACCTCCGCTGCCCGCACTGCATCCGTGACGACGTCACGACGGTTCGTTCGCTGGAACCGGAACTGATCGCGTCCGTCCTGCATCAGGCGCGCGCGCTGTTCGGGCAGGTTGCGGCCAGCTTCACCGGGGGCGAGCCGCTGCTGCACGACGAGTTCGAGCGGATCATCGCCGACTGCGCCGAACACGACGTGCCGTACCGGTTCGTGTCGAACGGCTGGCACCTCAAGCGTATCCTTCCGCTGCTTCGCCGCTACCGCCCCGCCTCGATCCGGCTGAGCCTCTCAGGCGCGTCCGAATCGACGCACGACGGCGATCGCGGCCGCGACAGCTTTCGCCGTGTACTCATGGGTGTCGCCCTGCTCACCGCCGAGGCGATTCCGTGTTACCTCTCGATGGTGGTCGACCGGCGCAACCGTCACGAGCTGCGCGCGGCCGGCGATCTCGCCGAGGCGCTCGGCTGCCTCGGGATCGGGTTCATCCTGCCCCAGCCTACTCCCGGCTCCACCGAGCGCGACAGCGATCTCGATCCGGACGAGTGGTGGGCGGTAACCAGAGAGATCCGCGCGCTCGCCGGCCACGCGGGGAGGCGAACGGCGATCACGATCGACTACGGTCATCCGTTCGACGGTGCCGAGCGGCCGTGTGACACGTTCGCCCACCGCCGCCTATACGTGGATACGCGAGGCCGGTTGTGCACCTGCTGCCAGCTGTCGAACTTCGGCACAAACGAGACGGAGATCGTTGCGGACCTCCATCAGACATCGCTCGCCGAGGCGATGACCGCATACCGCGACCGGCTTGCCGGGTTGCAGCGCGCTCAGCGCTGCTCGACCGGGACTGCGAGGGTCACGGATCCCTTCCCCTGTCTGCGCTGCTGCGCCGCAAGCGGTAAGCTGGCGTGGCTACGGGACTACCCGCAGTCCCCGTGGCACGCTGCCGCGGCACGGCACGCGACATCCGCCGCATGAGACGACCGGTGTACCGGCCGGGACGACGGGCGTCGCTCCTCACCGCCACCCTGGGGACGACCCTCCTCGGCTGCGGCACGGACTTCGATCGCTACGGGCTGGAGATCGACGGTCGCACCGAACGCAGCGCGACCGTCGGGGTGCAGCTGACGTTCGAGGGCAGTCTCGTTCCCCCCGCAGACGTGTCCTGGTCAGCCTCACCGGACAGCATGGTCGAGTTTACGGGCATCGACTCGATGACCTTCATCCACGCTGGGGAGGTCAACCTCACGGGCGAGACCACGGACGAGCGTGTGCACTTCCAGCTGACGGTGCCGCCCCCACCCACCATCGTGTTCGACTTGCTGCGGGACGGCAACCGCGACATCTGGCTGGCTGCGCTGGACGGTCGCGACACACTGCGCCTGACGCAGCATCCGGCGGACGACAGCGACCCGACGGCAGTAGGCGCAACCGTGATCTTCGTGAGCTACCGAGACGGCAACGGCGAGCTGTACTCGACGACACTCGACGGTGGTCCAGCACAGCGGCTCACCGTTACAGCGGTCGCCGAGTTGGCACCGACCCTCTCCCTCGATGCGCAGCGGATCGCCTACACGCGCTCGGATGGGGGTGTACCGAAGCTGTGGCTGGCTGCCTCGGACGGCAGCGGCGCGACCCGCCTGACGAGCTCGTTCGGCTTCCCGGGCTCCATCGAAGCCGGGCCAGGCTGGCACCCCGACGGCGACCGCATCGCGTTCGTCTCGACCCATCTCGGGAGTGCCGACCTATTCGCACACACCATCTCGACTTCCTCGTTCGCGCCGCTCGTGCCCGATTCGGCCGACCGGGCGGAGGTTGAGCCTACCTGGAGTCCGGACGGTACGCAGCTCGCGTTCGCGACCGATCGCCCGGGAGATACGGAGATCTACCTGCTCGAGATCGCCACGGGCGAGCTGACACGAGCGACCAACCGGCCGGGCTCCGACGGCCAGCCGGGGTGGACCGCCGACAGCCGCCTCGTGTTCGTCTCCTGGGAGGACGGGATGCCAAGCCTCAAGTGGCTCGATCCTGCGCAACCCGGAGTCGTGCACCCGATCCCCGTGGGTGC
>JBDHDN010000485.1:0-3168 GCA_039591485.1 Gemmatimonadota bacterium | reverse complement strand
GGACCGCGATCTGGGTGCTGCACGAGGGGGAGTGGAAGATGCAGTTGGTGCACATGTCCTTCCCCGCACCGTGGCCGGGATCCCGGTAGCCGATTCGCTCGGCGCGCGGGCGCCGTACGTGCGCTAGCGCCGGGGTCCGATGAGCTCGATCAGGTTGCCGTCCGGATCGCGTACGACCGTCAGGTAGTCACCCGCGGGGTCCGCTCCGATCAGCACGGGGCCGGCCGCCACCGGCGCGTGCCCGGCGGCCCGGAGGCGGGCGAGCGCTGCGTTCGTGTCGTCGATGAAGACCGTGAGGTAGCGAAACCCGAGTTGCGAGTGAACGAACGCGTTGTCACCGGCCCGGGTCGAGACGCCCGGTATCTGCATCAGCTTGAGCCTGGTGGCCGAGTCGTCGCTGCCGAGGACGAACACGCGAACCGTGAGGGGTTGGCCGTCCGTCAAGCCGGCCGACGTAGCGAAGTCGGCAGCCACCTCGAACCCCTCCACCTCCGTGAAGCCGATCACGTTCGCGTAGAAATCGGCGGCGGCCTCGATGTCGCTCACGTGCACGCCCACGTCGATCGTCGTGCGGGGGACGTCGTCCAGCACGGCGGAACGGGTGGCTGAGACGAATGCGACCCCAGACAGGGGTACGACGAGCAGGAGCAGGCTTCGCATGTGCGGTCTCCCGGAGGGAAGGTGGGTGGAAGTGCAGCACGGTGCTACACGGCACAACCTCGCCTCCGGCATGATGCGCCGCCAGCCGCGCGGTCCGGAAGCGGCGAAACGGTCAGCCCGGGCGCACCGTCATGTCGGGCACACGACGCACACCGCTCAGACAGCGAGCGGGTACGCGCCAAAGCGCCTCACCGCCTCGGACAGGGCGAAGAGATTCGCCGGCGGAACGTCCGACTGCATGTGGTTCGCCGGGGCCAGAATGTAGCCGCCCCCGGATCCCAGCTCCCGCAGGCGGGTCGTCACCTCGACCTCGACGCCGGCCTGGTCGCCCTGCAGCGCCTGACGCACGTCGATCCCGCCCATGAACGCCAGCCGGCTGCCCCATTGGGCCTTCACCTCACGGAGGTTCCAGGCAGGAAGTGGCTCGACGGAGTGAAACACGTCGGCCCCGATCTCCGCGAGACGAGGGAGGAAGTGTGTCATCATGCCATCGGAGTGCCAGATCACGCGCGTGCGCGGACAGCGCGTCTTGATCAGTGCGATGAGCTGCCGGTACGGCTCCGTGAAGAACTGATCGAACATGGCCGGTGAGATGATGGGGCCGGTGTTGCCGGCGAAGTCGTCACCGGGCAGCTCGAGAAGATCGACGTCCTCACCGACGACATCCAGAAAGCGGTCGATCATCCCGGCGTAACACTGGTACAGACGGCTGATCAGCGTGTGAGCGAGCTCGGGGTCGATCGCCAGATCCATCAGGAACTGCTCAGGTCCGCGGAGGGCCTGCGCCATCTCGAACAGGCCGTACGACGCCACCGCTCTCCCGACGATGGCGTATTCCGTGTCCATGGCGCGTATCGTCCGGAGCCGCTCGCGGATGCTCGACGCGTCGATCAACGCCCCCGCAGCGGGGAGCGGATGCTGTGCCACGCTGTCGACGGTGGCGGCACGCAGGGGATGGCCGGCCGGCGATCGATAGGGGCCCCGTGTCTGCCACGTGATGCCGAAGGCATCGGCAGCATCGACATGCGCGCCGCAGCATGCGGCGATGGAGCCGGGGTCCACGTGACGCACGTCGACCTGCAGCGCCTGCAGCAGACGATCGTCGTAGTAGTTGACCGAGTGGACTCGCTGGGGCCGGAACGGTGCTACGGGCTGCCATCCCAGGGTCTCGAGCACCTGGAAGTACAGCGCGTCGGTGAGCCCGTACCAACTGCCCCACAGTGCAAACGGGACCCGATCAGGCTCTTGGCGGTCGACGGCAGTCAGGACCCGCTCGCGAGGCGTGAACGGCATACTAGGTGGTGATCACGCGCTGCACGATCGCGCCGGTCTGCTTCTCCTTGAGAATCAGCGTGGTGGTTCCGTCCGGCATCTTCTCGCGCTTGATCAGCAGATGGTCGGCGTCGTAGTCGGTCGCGTGCTGGTCGCTGCCCACGGCGTCCGAGCCTCGCCAGTCGTCGACCTCGACCGGTTCCCACTGCTTCGATGCGATCGAGCGGTAGGCGGCATCGATGATCGCGTTGACGACGTATCCGTCGTAGAACGTCTCGCGCGGCCGGTGGTGAGCGTCGAGCGCGTCCAGCATGTCGGCGAACATCTCCACGTATCCGAGTCTGCCGATCTCGTCGCCGACCGGAAAGAGCCAGCCGGTCTCACTTTCCGCCTTTTCCGACACGTAGCCCGTCTCGCGGGCTGCCGTGAACATCTCGTGCCCCGTGCGGAGCCAGTGGTCGAGCCGGATCGTACCTTCCGTGCCCGATATCTCGTCGCGCAGGTCCATACCGCCGCGAAACGTCCAGCTCACCTCGAACTGCGCGATCGCACCGGTGGCATACCGGACCAATCCGACTGCGCTGTCTTCCGCCGTGATGGGATGCACCTGCGTGTCGGCCCAGCACATGACCTCCAGCGGACGGACGTCCTTCCCGATGAAGCTCCGGCCGATCTCGATGCAGTGACAACCCAAGTCGACGATCGCACCGCCGCCGGCGATCTCTCGGTCCCAGAACCACTCGCTGTGCGGACCGCCGTGCGTCTCACGGGATCGCACCCACAGCACCCGCCCGAGGGCACCACCGCGGACGGCCTGGACGGCCTTGAGCGTATCCGGGGTGTACACCAGATCCTCGAGGTACCCGGCAAAGACCCCGGCGCGCTCCACGGCGTCGAGCATGCGCTTGGCCTCTGCGGCAGTACGGCCGAGCGGCTTGGTGCAGAGCACGGCCTTCCCCGCCGCCGCTGCCGCGAGGGTGGCCTCCTCGTGGAGACTGTTCGGCAGCCCGATCACCACCACGTCCGTGTCCGGATGGTTGATCGCTTCCTCCATATTCGTCGTCCAGTCGCGGATGCCCCAGTCGCTGGCGAACTGTCGCGCCCGGCCTGCCGTACGGGAAAACACCACGCGGACCTCGTCGCGGCTGCGACGGCCGTGCAGCGTCTTGGTGTAGAACATCCCGATCAGACCCGATCCCAGCATCGTGATGTGATGCACTGCGCAGCCTCCGGAGG
>JBDHDN010000484.1:0-3168 GCA_039591485.1 Gemmatimonadota bacterium | reverse complement strand
CGTTAATTTCATCTCCGGCTTCGAGATGTCGCTCGAGACGGCGCAGCAGCTACGCCACGGGTTCGACGGTCCGATCTACGCTGACCTGCACAGCCTGCTGCTCGGTGTGACGCCGGAGGGGCTGCGCGTGCCTCGACGACTGCCGGACGTCACGTTCTGGCTCGAGTGTTTCGACGCCGTGCAGCTCAACGAGGACGAGCTCCGCCTCATCGGCGAGGAGCCGTTGGCGGTCGCCGCCACCGCGTTTCGCTGTGGGGTCGGATTGATGCTGGTCACGCTCGAGGAGCGGGGGGCGGTGTACTTCACAACGGGAAGAGGATCGTTCGTCCACGTGCGAGAGCGCCGCGAGCATCCGGGTGGACCGGTGACGACCGAGCGCATCGCCGCCCCGGCGGTCGACCCACTCGATCCGACGGGCTGCGGCGACGTGTTCGGCGGGACGATGGTCGCGCAGCTGGTGGCCGGTGCAGCCGTTCCGGACGCTGTCCGGGCAGCGAATGCCACCGCCGCGCGTAACGTCCAGTACCGGGGTGCGACCGGACTACACCATCATCTTCGGGGAGAAATCGTCCGGCAATGACGCGCGTCGTGGACATCCCGAGCCAGTTCGACGACCGAACCTTCGAGCAGTTTGCCACTGCCTGCGGGGATACTTCGGACGACCGCATCCTGTTCGACGCGCACGCCACCCAGTGGGCGTCCCCCTTTGGCCTCGTGGGCCTGCTCGTGGCAGGGCAGTGGGCAGCGGAGCACGGACCCGAGCGGCCGCTGCTGACGGTGCCGAGCGACCGTGACGTGGCGCATTACTGGGGTCGTGCAGGGTTTTTCCAACATGCACAGGACTGGTTCGAGTTGCACGGAAAGATCCCCCGTGTCGCGCCGAGCCACTCGTCGGACGTGCTGCTCGCGATCACGCCCGTGCGCGGCTCGGACGACGTGCACGGTGTGGTGGAGTCGATCCAGGACCGCTCCGCCGCAATCCTGGCTGAGCTCGGCCTCGAGGCGACGGCGGCGATGGGGTTCGCTATGGCACTTTCGGAGGCATGCCAGAATATTGTAGAGCACGCCGGCACCTCCGGCTGGGTCGCGGTGCAGGCATACAACTGGAGGCGGCGCCTCGGGAGGCGGGTGGTGGTCATCGGCGTGGCTGATGCCGGCATCGGTTTTCGCAGGTCCCTCGCTGCCACGCAGTCCGACCGCTTCGGTGACCGCTGGAGCGATGCCACCGCGCTCGAAGCTGCACTGTTCCATGGAGCGAGCCGGTTTCGCGATCCCGGCCGTGGCCAGGGCTTGGGTGGCATCGCCCGGTACGTCAACCGCTGGTCGGGCAAGCTCGCCGTGCGGAGCGGGGCGGCCCGCATCGCGATCGTCCCCCCGTGGGATGACGACGAGCCGCTGACGGACGGGCTGGCCGCGTTTCCGGGGAGCCAGGTGCTCATGATCGTTCCTGCGCAAGACGCTACGTGAGGCTATGCAACACATCGATCTGAAGACGATCCTGCAACGCACCGTCTCGAGCCGCTACGGCGATCTGGTGACACGTCCCACCGGCCAGGCCGTGCGCGGCGGCATCGAAGAGGAACTGGAGGCTGTCACGGACGAGCAGGTGGCGGTCATCGACTTCGGGACCGTGCGGCTCCTCGACTACTCCTGCGCGGACGAGATCGTCGGGAAACTGCTGCTCCAACGCGGCCGGGCCCATTACTTCCTGTTTCAGGGCGTGACAGCCTCGCACTGCGAGGCCATCGAGCCCGTGCTCGAACGTCACGGGCTCGCGGCGATCGCGCGGGACCGTGAAGGGCGGATCCGGGTGCTCGGGCACGTGCCCGAGGCTGCCGCCGACGCCCTGTCCACGATCACCGGACGATCACTCGGCACCGATGTGCTTCCGGAGGCGACGGCCCACGAGCTGCTGACGCTTCTGCGCGACCCTCGGATGCCGGGCAACGGCGCGGCCTCGGCTCCCGGTGCCGGATGACGCGACCGTCGCCCGGCCCCTCGACACGCGCCATCCACGGCGAGCTGCATCGCGCCGCCGACCGATCGCCGTTGGCGACACCCATCTACCAATCCAGCACGTTCCATCACCCGATCGGCTCCAGCGACGAAGTCTTGTACACGCGGTACGGGAACAACCCCAACCAGGTGGTGCTTGCCGAGAAGCTCGCGGCCCTCGAGGGCGCCGAGCGGGCGATCTTCCTGGCGAGCGGAATGGGTGCCACCGCTCTTGCACACCTCGCCGTGCTGCGGCCAGGGGATCACCTCCTGGCCAGCGAGTGGATCTACGGAGGGACGAGGCGGCTGTTCACCGAGGAGTTCGGCAAGCTCGGGATCGAGGTCAGCTTGCTCGCACCCGACAATGCACGTAACTGGCGGCAACACGTGCGGAAGACCACGCGGGCCGTGTTCGTGGAGATACCGACGAACCCGCTCATGCGGGTGCCGGACCCGGGCCCCATCGCAGCGTTCTGCCGCGAGCGCGGGATGGCACTGATCGTGGATTCGACCTTTGCCTCGCCCATCAACTTCCGTCCACTGGACGCTGGTGCCGACCTGGTAATCCACAGCGCCACCAAGTACCTGAATGGCCATTCTGACCTGATCGGCGGCGTGGTGGCCGGCACGGAGTCGGTCATCGAAGAGGTCCGCCGACTCATGCAGGTCTGGGGGCAGTCATCGGATCCGCACGCCACCTGGCTCGCCGAGCGCGGGCTCAAGACGCTGGCCGTGCGCATGGAGCGACACAACGCGAGTGGGCTTGCCTTTGCGGAGTGGGCCTCGACGCACCCCGCCGTGAGCGCGGTGCACTACCCGGGACTGCCAGATCATCCGGATCATGAGGTCGCCGCCCGCATCCTCGGCGGGTACGGCGGCATGGTCGGTCTCGAGCTCGCTGGCGGTGCGGCGGCGGCGGAAACCGCCCTGCGCCGGCTTCGCATCGCGTCCCATGCGCCGAGCCTGGGCGGCGTGGAAACGCTCGTGTCGGAGCCTCGCTTCACATCGCACGCTGCCCTCACATCCGAGGAGCGAAGCCTCCAGGGCTTTCCGGACGGATTCCTGCGGGTGAGCCTCGGCATCGAGGACATCGCCGACATCATCGCCGACTTCGAGGACGCTCTCGCCGACCTCTAGCTCGTGATACGATTTCAGCAAGTCTTCAAGGCTTTT
>JBDHDN010000483.1:0-3182 GCA_039591485.1 Gemmatimonadota bacterium | reverse complement strand
CGGCTCGCCGGGTTGGTGATGCCGGGCTCGTCGAAGTGGCTGATCGACGAGGTGATCTCCAATCAGCGCTCCGACCTGCTGGTCCCAATCGCCGCGGCGGTCGGGGCCGCTGCGGTCGTGCAGGGCGGGACCTCCTTCGCCCTCTCGCAGGTGCTCGGCGTGATGGCGCAGCGTGCCATCACCGACATGCGCCGCTCGGTGATGGAGCACGTGAGCCGGCTGCCGGTGAGTTACTTCGACTCGACCAAGACCGGGGTGCTGATCTCGCGCGTCATGCAGGACGCCGAAGGGATACGGAACTTGGTGGGCACCGGACTGGTGCGGCTTGTCGGCGGGTTCGTGAGCGCCGCTATCGGACTCGCGATCCTGTTCTGGCTCAACTGGTCGCTCACCCTCATCATCCTCGTCATTCTGGGCGTGTTCGCTACGGCAATGACCATCGCGTTCAAGCGGCTGCGGCCGATCTTCCGTGAACGCTCCAAGATCAACGCAGAGGTAACCGGCCGGCTCGCCGAGTCGCTCGGGGGCATCCGCGTGGTCAAGGCGTACGTCGCCGAACGGCACGAGGCGCACACGTTCGCCCGTGGCGTGCATCGACTGTTCCGGAATATCGCGAGCACCATCACCGGCATCTCGGCCATCACGTCGATCACGACGGTCATCGTCGGGGCGGTCGGCGTCACGATGGTGCTGGTCGGGGGGCGGGCGATCCTCGCCGGCGCCATGACGCTCGGCGACTTCGTCATGTACGTGTTCTTCGTCGGTCTCGTCGCCATGCCGCTCATCGATATCTCGCAGATCGGCACACAGATCAGCGAGGCGTTTGCGGGCCTCGACCGGATTCGGGAGATCCGCCGGCTGGCGACGGAATGGAAGGAAGACGCGCAGCGCGAACCGCTCGGCACGATCGACGGCGAGATCGCCTTCGAGGACGTGTGGTTCGAGTACGTCGAGAGCGTTCCGGTGCTGCGCGGGGTCTCGTTCACTGCGCCGCCGGGCTCCACCACCGCTTTGGTCGGTTCGAGCGGGTCGGGGAAGAGCACTCTGATCTCGCTCGTCATGGCATTCAACCGGCCGCTGTCGGGCACGGTGCGGGTGGACGGGCGAGACCTCTCCACCGTGCAGTTACGCGACTACCGCCGCGAGCTCGGTGTGGTGTTGCAGGACAACTTCCTGTTCGACGGGTCGATCGCAGAGAACATCGCCTTTTCCAGACCGCACGCATCGCGCAGCGAGATCGAGGCGGTGGCGCGGATCGCGCATGCACACGAGTTCGTCGAGGAGTTCGAGCAGGGGTACAACACCATCGTGGGTGAGCGCGGTGTCAAGCTCTCGGGCGGGCAGCGGCAGCGTATTGCTATTGCGCGGGCAATCCTGGCCGACCCGAGGCTCCTGATCCTGGACGAGGCCACGTCCAGCCTGGACAGCGAGAGCGAGGCCAAGATCCAGGACGGTCTGCGCCATCTCAGGCACGGCCGCACCACCTTCGTGATCGCCCACCGACTTTCGACCATTCGGAGTGCCGATCAGATCCTCGTGCTCGAGGCTGGGGAGATCGTCGAGCGGGGCACACACCAGCAGCTGCTGGCGCGGCGGGGGCGCTATCGCGAGCTGTACGACAAGCAGTACAAGCTCGAGCACGACCGATTCGTGAATCCGGGGGAGGATGCTACTCCGGATGACGAGACGGTCGTGCTCGAGCGCCGGGACGCAGGCGGGATCCCCCGAAACCTCTAGGGCCGCGCCGCCCCGACCGCCACCCGAACGCGCCGAGCGTTCTCCTGCGAGCTATCTTCCACGTGATGATCGATCAGCGTCACACCCACCTGTTCTTGGTACGCATCGCCTCGGAGCTGGCGACCAAAGCGCGCGGGACCCGCAGACGGTTCCAGCAGCGGCTGGGGCGCAATCTCCGAGATGCGCTGGTGTCAGCCGGGCTCGACGGACGGGTTGAGGTGAAGTGGAGCCACCTGCTCGTGGAGGCGCCGGCACCCGATGCCGCACGGCCTCTCGCCTCCGTCTTCGGTGTGAGCAGTGTTTCGCGCATCGAGGCGCGCCTGCCGCCGGATCTGGACGAGATCGTCCGGACCGGCGAGGCGCTGTGGGCCGATCGGGTAGCCGGGGGGTCCTTCGCCGTCCGGGCGCGCACGACGGGCGCGTGCCCCTTCGCGTCGCGCGACGTGAAGATCCAGCTCGGGGCGGTCCTCAATCGCCACGCCGCGGTCGATCTCGACGATCCCGATGTCGCGGTCACGGTGGACGTACGTGACGGCCAGGCGCTGCTGTACAGCGAGAAGGTGCCTGGGGTAGGCGGGCTGCCGGTGGGCGTCGAGGGCCGGGCGGTGTGCCTCATTTCGGGTGGGTTCGATTCGGCGGTGGCGGCGTGGCTCCTGCTCAAGCGGGGCGTGGCCCTCGACTACGTCTTCTGCAATTTGAGCGGAGAGGCATACGAGCGCGCCGTCGTGTCCGTCGCGAAGGTGCTGGCGGATGCCTGGAGTTGTGGGGACCGGCCGAAGATGCACGTGGTCGACTTCGGGGGGCCAGTCGCGGAGCTGAAGCGGACGGTCCAGCCGAAGTACTGGCAGGTGGTGCTCAAGCGGCTGATGTATCGGGCGGCGGAGCAGGTCGCGGCGGAGATCGGCGCGCACGCGATCGTGACGGGCGAATCTGTGGGGCAGGTGTCGTCGCAGACACTCGCAAACCTCCGTGCGATTGACGCGGTGGCTACGCTGCCCGTGTTGCGCCCACTCGTCGGGCTCGACAAGCAGGAGATCATCAGACACGCGGAGCGCATCGGGACCGCCGTTCTCTCGCAGCACATCCGGGAGTACTGCGCGATCCTTCCGGACCGTCCGGTCACCCACGCCAGGCCCGAAGCTGCGGCGGACGAGGAGTCCCGCATCGATCTGTCCGCTCTCGAGCGGTCGGTCGTCGATCGCAAGGTGATTGACCTGCGGGCACTCCAGGCGGTCGATCTCGTGCAGCCGTACATCTTCGCCACGACCGTGCCGGATGACGCCGCGGTGTTCGACTGCCGCGACGAGCATCACTACAGGGAATGGCACTACCCCGGTGCCGTCCGTCGAGACGTCGACGACCTCGCCGCGCACTTCCGCCAGTTGGACAAGGCCCGCGCGTACGTGCTCTACTGCCCGTTCGGTGTCCAGTCGGCCTACCTCGCC
>JBDHDN010000482.1:0-3189 GCA_039591485.1 Gemmatimonadota bacterium | reverse complement strand
ACGATCAATCGAGACAACCTGGCGGAGTGCCGGGTCATGCCCGGCTTTGTCGAGGAGGTACTGGGGCTCCGCAAGTTCAGCATGAACTTGGTGATTCCCACCGGCAGTGCTGCGGTCGATGGACGCCTGGCCGTGCGGTACGACGAGATAGGCCCGGTCCTGGTCGGCATCGCGGCCGAGGCGCGTCGCCGGGGGGTGGAGTTCATGTGGTACTCCCCCACGCCGATGTGTCTATTCAATCCGGTCGTGCACGGCCTGGGCAACAAGGGATGCGCAGCGTGTGACGGACTGCTCTCCATCGCGGCAAACGGCGACGTGCTGCCGTGTGCCTCGTACGACGAGCGCGTCGGGAATGTGCTCGAGCAGGATCTGCTCGACATCTGGCGATCACCACGCGCCGAGCAGTTTCGGGGGAAGTTCCTCTCCCACCCCGAGTGTCGCATGTGCGATCACTTCCAGATATGCAACGGTGCCTGCCCACTGTATTGGCGGCAGCTAGGATTCGACGAGCTGTGTTCCACGCGCGGTTTCCGGCGCGTCGGACGGGAGCACTTCGAGCAATGAGCATCCTACCGGGAAAAGAAGAGCGGGGGATCGTGGTGTTCTGGCTGCTCCCATCGCTCACCTACGGCACCCGCCTCGGGGCTGGACTGACGCTGGCGGCGGCCGGCATCGTGATGCAGGTGGTGAGTGGGGCGATCCTGCCGGGTGCAGTCCTGCTCGCTGCCGCGAACCTGCTGCTCCTCATCCGGGGCTATGACAATCGGGTGGATCTCAGGGGATTCGATCCGGCCGTCGAGTGGGAGCGAGTCGAGCTCGATCAGCTCGGGGAGCTCGCCGCGCTCGACCGCAGGATCCGCCGCTGGGACCGGAGCGCGCTCGACGTGTCCAATGGCGTCGGGTTGGTCGTGTTCGTCGTCGTCGTGGGCGTGCTCGGCTGGCTCACCGTGGCGTTCCCGGGAGACCCGCGGACACTCGCGATCGATGGGCTGGTCCTGCTCGTGCCCCATTGGCTCACGGGCATCCGCCGCATCCTCGTGAAGCCGAAGCTGCTGGTGCGGGTGGAGGCGATCCGGGCGGTTCTGGACGGCGCGCGGCACCGCCTGGCGCGCCACCGGGTCCAGCTCCTGATGCTCCTGCGTGGTGGCGAGGTCCGGATCCCGGACGACGTCAAGTTCAGGGTGGATCCGCCCGATAAACACGAGGACTTTCTCGGGCTCTACGGCCAGGTCGTGATCAACGACGTGCAGGGGACGTCCTATCCCTACTTCTACGTCGTACTGGTGGCGCGCGCGGGATTCGGGCTGCAGGAGATCTGCGAAAGCTACGATCCGCCTGGTGAGATCCTCAAGGAATTCAAGGTGCAGGATCAGGTGGAGGTCATGGTGATCCGGCAACGCGCCACCAAGACCTCCGGATACCACACGAAGCCGGAGGTTGCCTCGCACATCTTCCGCGAGGGACTCGATGTGGCGGAACGGATTGCTGCGGGCGTGTCGGTGTAGCCACAAAGAGGCCGCCCCGAGCCCACGGTGGCGCCAACCGACCGATCGAACGACCTTCCACCACGCATGTGGCGGCTGCGTGGCGGCCGTGGAAGATCGAGTACACCCAAATTGCGAGAGTCATGTCGATACGCCAAGGTCCCGAATGCGAGGCATCGCGGATGCGCCTGCGGTGCGCCATCCTGCTCGGAGTGTTCCTCGCCGCCTGCGGCCCAGGTGGGCCGGGTGTCGACGTCGCGCCGGCGCCGCGCGTGCCGGCCCCGCTGCCCGGAGACAACTACGCCTACGTCTATGCGCAGGAGATGGTCGTCGGACACTACGATACCCGCACGGCCCGCGACGACACGACCGCGGGTGGAGTTCGTGAGCTGCTGGCGGTGGCCGCGGCGCCCAACGGATCGGGTGTCGCCGTCGGCTACGCAACGGCCGAGTCGACCGTTGTGGTGGGGATCCGGACGGGCGCACCCGAGGTGCACCGTATCTATGCCGGCCCGTCAGGCGCGAGCATCACGCTGGCGTGGTCGCGTGACGCTACGAGGCTGGGGGTGGGAGTGCGGGGAGGGCAGGGAGGCGTGTTCGTTCTCGAGGCAGACGGGATGACGCGGAACGTCGGTTGCCGTGCCGCAGACGGGTTCGAGGCGTGGCGCTCGGCCTCGGAGGCGATCGTGCACGACGAGGTGAACTTCTACACCGTACGTGTCGCCGACTGTGCGACGTTGGCCACCTTCTCCCGAACCGGTAAGTCCGACATCCGCTTCGCCCCTGATGGTAGCCGGGTCTCCTACTTCGTCGATCGGGACGCGCGGTTCCGAAATCGCGCAGACACCGAGGTGATCCCCGAGCTCTGGATCGCAAGGAATGACGGCTCCGGTGCGAGGAAGGTGGCGGACTATCAGGGCCGACCGCGGAACGCCCGGTGGTCGCCGGATGGCCGTCGGATCGCGTATGAGGTCGTGTCGCTGCGCTGGGCCAACACGCTGCACCTGATCACCTACGAGGTGGCGAGCGAGTCGTTCAGCTACATCGCCGAGGAGAAGCAGCTCGGTGTGCCGAGTGATTTCGGCCTCTGCTGGTCGCCGGACAGCCGGCGGTTTGCCCACGACCGGATCTATGCACGGAGCACTGGCGCACAGGCCTACACCACCCGTCAGGTCGTGGTGCGAGAAGGTGAAGTCGAGCAGGTGGTGTTCGACGAGGTGATCGACGAGCCCGCCGCAACGGTCGCTGCGGACCGGCCGGCCCGCTGCCGCTGGGCGGATGCTACCCATGTGCTGCTCGACACTCGCCGCGGCCTGCGCGCTATCGATGTTGCGAGCGGGAATGTGCACGAGTTCCCGCCGGCGCAGAACGTCCTCGGTGTACGTGTGGTTCGTGTCGAGCCGTAGGCTGCTTTGGCGGGGCGGTCGCTGTAGTCCGCGCGCATAGGCACGCTGGATTCGGAGCGCGATAGTCCCATATCTCGCCGACTCCTCTTGTCAACTTTCCCGAAGCCTATATAGTGGAGCGCGTCGGCAGGTATGCAGTCACCTCTTGCCGCCTCGGTTCCGCAGTCGCCGGCGCCGGCTTGGCGCTACCCCTTGGTACTGGAGGGAAGCATGCTCCGCACACTCGCCTCAGTAGCTGCCGTTTTCGTGCTCCTGTGTAGTATGTCCGATGCCGCTGCTGCGCAGCGTCGGGGATTCAT
>JBDHDN010000481.1:0-3195 GCA_039591485.1 Gemmatimonadota bacterium | reverse complement strand
CCACGGTGCCGCTCGTGGGTGAGTTCCTCAAGCGGATGATGCTGGCCGGTGACGCGTACAACCAAGCGACGCTGTCACGGTTCTTCGTTCTGCACGCGGCGGTACTTCCAGTGACGATCGTCCTGCTGTTGGCGGTACATATCACCATCATCCGACTCCAGGGCGTCACGGAGTTTCGCTTCAAGGACGAAGACACCGGCACTCCCAAGACCTTCAACTTCTTCCCCGATCATCTCTACACCGAGCTCATCATCGGGCTCGTGCTGATGGTTCTGCTGAGCGCCCTCGCGACGATCCTCCCCGCCACCCTCGGGCCAGCCGCCGATCCGCTGCAGACGCCCGAGGTGATCAAGCCGGAGTGGTTCTTCTACGTCGCGTTTCGCTGGCTGAAGCTGTTCAGCGGTACGGCTGCCGTGCTGAGCATGGGCTTCATCGTCTTCGTCATGTTCGCGTGGCCGTTCATCGACGCGTGGATCCGAAGACACACGCGGTTTCAGGAAGCCAGTGTATGGATCGGTATCGTCGGGGTTCTCGCGATCGTCGGCATGACCGTATGGGAAGCGCTGGTCAGACACTGATCGTCATCGGTGCGCACGACGGACGTGCGCCGCGAGGTTTCGCATGACTCTGGAAGCCAAACGCTACATCATCGCCGCGCTCGGCACGCTGTTTCTTCTCTCGCTCGTCCTGGTGCAGTGGATGGAAACGGCCCGGAAAGCCGAAGAGGCCGGACTGCGTCCGCCCCACGTCACCGTTCCTGCCGATTCACGCGAGTGCGTGGAGTGTCACGCGGAAGAGAATCCGGGGATCGTGGCGCACTGGGAAGGGAGCACCCATGCCGAGAAGGGAGTGGGTTGTCTGGAGTGCCATGCGGCGACGCGAGAGGAGGCCGACAGCTACCTGCACCACGGAGTACAGATCGCGACCATCGTGACGCCCCGGGACTGCGCGCGCTGCCACGATGGCGAAGCTGCCGAGTTTGCGCAGAGCCACCACTCCTCCGCGGGCAACATTCTCGCCTCGCTCGACAACTTCCTGGCCGAGACGGTCGAAGGAGCGCGTTTCACGTTCGATCCGCATTCGCCAACTCCCGGGAAGGCGGTGAACGCGGTCAACGGGTTCGCAAGCGCCGCCTCGGGATGTCAGCAGTGTCACGGTGCGAAGGTCGCGCTCGAAGGGCGAGACGGGACGCGGATCACGGTGGACGACCTCCAGCCGGACGCCGACGGTCGGCCGACGAACCTCGACGCGGTCGCCCGCATCGTCCGGGATGAGAACGGTCGTCCGCAGCTCGTCGCCGCGACGTGGCCCAACACGGGGATCGGTCGGCTCAATCTCGATGGCACGCGCGGCTCCTGCGCTGCGTGCCACAGCCGGCACGACTTCTCACCACGCCGCGCGCGCCAGCCGGAGAACTGCGGTAAGTGTCACCTCGGCCCTGATCATCCGCAGAAGGAGGTCTACGAGGAGTCCAAGCATGGGATCGCGTACCGCGATCTGCGGGACCAGATGAACCTGGACGCGCCGAACTGGGTGCTCGGCGCTGACTACGCCGCGGCGCCGACATGCGCGACCTGTCACATGTCCGGCAACATCCGGAACGGTGGCGTCGTGACGCACGACCCTGGCGAGCGGATCTCGTGGACCAACCGGCCACCTGTCAGTCTCGTGATGGACACGGACATCAGTCATCGCATCGTCACCGAGACCAATCCCGAGACGCGCCGGTCGCTCATTCACGATACCGCCGAGCAGAAGCGGGACCGGATGAAGGACGTCTGTTCGCACTGCCACACGGACGACTACGTCAACAAGTTCTATCGGCAGTACGACGATCTCGTCGTCTTGTACAACGAGAAATTCGCCAAGCCCGGCCTCGCCATCATGGCCGCGCTGCTCGAGCACGACCTGAGGACGGCCACCGAGTTCGATGAGGAGATCGAGTGGACCTGGTTCTACCTGTGGCACCATGAGGGTCGTCGGGCACGGCACGGTGCCTCGATGATGGCCCCGGACTACACGCACTGGCACGGGATGTACGAGGTGGCCGAGCGGTTCTACATGGAGCTGATTCCCCAGGCACGGGAGATCGCCCGGCACGCGCGCGAGACCGGGGAGGCACGTGCGGCGACCGCGATCGAGCGCGTGGTGGACGGAATCCTAGCACGTCCCGAGCACCAGTGGTTTGAGGGAGGGGCGGAGGGGCAGGCGGAGCGGATCCGACAGGAGATGGAGCGCCGGTACGGTCGCGGGCAGTAGCGGCCCACCGGAGCGACCGGGGTTCAACGGAAGAGAGTCAACGGCATGAGACGCAGGACTTTTCTCGAAACGCTTGGCGCTGGCGCTGCGGGCATTGCCGCCTACTCGTGTGCCGACCGCCAGGAGGCGGAGCGACTGCGCGCGAGCCTGACCGACGCGAGCGAGTTGGATCTCACGTGGACGAAAGCGCCATGCCGGTACTGCGGCACCGGATGTGGCGTGGAGGTGGGCGTCAAGGACGATCGCGTGGTCGCGGTGCGGGGTGACGTCAAGAGCCCGGTGAACCGCGGACTGCTGTGCGTGAAAGGCTACCATCTTCCCGCCATGCTCTACGGCGCCGACCGGCTCATGCACCCGCTGCTGCGCGACGGGACATCGTGGAAGCAGATCTCGTGGAACGAGGCACTCGATCTGATCGCCGAGAAGTTCGGCGAAGCGCTCGCGCAGCACGGCGCGGAGTCGGTGGCAATGTACGGGTCGGGACAGTGGACGGTGTTCGACGGCTATGCCGCAAGCAAGTGGTTCCGGGCGGGCATGCGCAGCAACAACCTGGAGCCCAACGCGCGGCTGTGCATGGCGTCGGCCGTCATGGGGTTCATGACGCAGTTCCAGAGCGACGAGCCGATGGGCTGCTACGAAGACTTCGAGGCGGGTGACGACTTCGTGTTCTGGGGCAACAACATGGCCGAGATGCACCCGGTGCTGTTCTCCCGCATCTTGGCCCGGAAGCGCGAGCACCCGAGCGCTCGGCTCGTCGATATCGGCACTCGGCGCACGCCGACGTCCGAGTACGCCGATCTCTACGTCGAGCTCAGACCCGGCAGCGACCTCGCCCTCGCCAACGGAATTCTGCATCTCCTCGTGCGTGACGGGAAGGTGAACCGTGCATTCGTGCGGGAGATGCAGAATTCCGTTGGCGAGGGCGAGGTCGCTGCC
>JBDHDN010000480.1:0-3196 GCA_039591485.1 Gemmatimonadota bacterium | reverse complement strand
TGCGTTCAGCCCGTCCACCGTGAACTGGACGGCCACGACCAACCTGCCGGCCCCGCTGAGCGGCCTCGCAGCGGTCGCGACCGGCCTGGGGAGCGCCCCGATGGTCTACGCCATTGGCGGTGCGGACGACGGCGACATGCCGCAGACCACGGTCTACTCATCGACCGTAGGTGCGACCGGTTCCCTCGCGGCGTGGAACCAGACTGCCTCGCTTCCCCAGGCGGTCGCGTTTCACCGGGCCGTGGTGGCGACACCCGCCAACGCCCCCGTGTCGGGCTCGGGGTTCATCCTGGTGCTCGGTGGTATCACCGATGCCCAAGGCACCGTCACGGGCACGATCCAGCGCGGCGCGCTCGCGGCGGACGGATCGGTGACGTCGTGGTCGTCCGCGGGCACGCTGCCGCAGCCGCTCCACTCCTTCGGCGCGGCAATCGTGTTCGGCCAGCTGTACGTCTGGGGCGGCGCCGGGACCGGCAACACTCCCTCGGCCGCCGCCTACCGGGCGGCGATCCAACCCGGCGGTGGCCTCGGCTCGTGGCAGCCCCTCGCGGCACTGCCGTTCGCGCGCGCCCACTTCGGTTATGGCGCCTTCGCCGGCCGGCTCTACGCGCTCGGCGGGGACAGCACGGCAACGGCGCCCGGTGTGGGCGCGCTCACCGGCGGCCGTCGGATCTCGACTGTCACCTACGCGAAGATCGATCTCCAGAGCCGGGACCTCACGGCGGCCGGATGGGGGGACAATCCGGCCACCCTCATCAAGGCGACGAGCAAGCACACGGCCCTCGTCGCCGGGGGTAGCGTGCTCGTAACAGCCGGGCTGTACAACGGTGCCGCGACCGGCGCCACCGAAGAGAGCTACGCGCAGCTCAATGCCGACGGCACACTCGCGAGCTTCAACGGTGCTACCGGCTCGAATACGATCCTCTCGCAGGGCGGCGGGAACCTGTACAACCACGCCGTCGCGGGCTACGTGGACGCGGATGGGGCGTTCCACGTGCTCGTGCTCGGCGGCGACGACGTGAATGCGCCGGGAACAAAGCACGCGGAGGTGTTCTACTACTAGCCGTAGGGGCCGGGGGCCCCGTCCCCTGACCCGGCACCGCTCAAGGGTCCATCGTCGCGGGAGATCGGCCCGGGGCGGTGCGGGGTGCCCGACGGCCGCGACGGTGCCCACGGGTCTCTCGCCGCACGCTGCCGGAAACGCCACCGCCCGGCGGGAGGACCGGGCGGTGGAGGCAGATGCGATGAGCGGCGGGCGGCTAGCGGCACTCGATGGTCGTCTCGAAGAAGTCGACCACCACGTCACCGACGCCGTTGATCGTCAGCTTGCCGATGTCCATCATGACGTAGTTGTTGCCGGGACCCGGGCCGATCACCAGGAATCGGTTGACGAAGGTCTCGGTCAGAGGAAAGCCGTCGCCCTGTACGACGTAGGTGTCCTGGGTCACGCCGTTGAACTGATACGTGAGGCCCGTCGTCAGTCCGACGCCCTTCAGGCCTTGAGGCTGACCTTTCCACCGCCCGATGTAGTTGCCGCTCGGGGTGAAGGTCTCGATGACCATGAAGTGGATGTACCCCTCCGCATAGACCGCCTCGGGCATGCAGGGTGCATCGAGCAGGGTACTCCATGGAAAGTCGAACACGTTGGAGATGGTGTGGGTCGCCGACAACGTCGGCGCGATGTCGATGTCCGGTGCCACCGGATCGTGCTCGGCGCAGGCGGCGAACACGAGCGGGAGCAACGCGAGGCGTAGGTAGCGCATGCAGCACCCCCTTGGAGAGAAGGGAACGTCAACTGCCGTCGTCGGTACGGCGGTCTCGTCGGACGGTGGCGCTCAAAGGGGGGGAGAAACGTCACACGGGGTGGCGTGGCCGTCAGTGGCCAGCGACGGTGATACGTAGCTGCCAAACTGGGCTCGCCCGCCCCAGTGCACAACACGAGAATCGCTCGGCTTTACCGCCTTCGGACAGCACGAGGACGTGACAGCGGGCTTCGCGTCGCTGGTCGGATACTGCGCACCTTCCTCGCCGGCCGCCGGGAGGCCGGGGGGAGTTGGAGACGCCCTCCACACTGCACCCTCGTCCTCCACCACGAAGAAGCCTCAACTCGGTCACGTCGTACCGCGTTGAGGCCTGTGCGGTCAGTAGGGCGACCCGTGACCGGAGGTCAACAGGCTGCCGTGCCGGGCGCCGGGCTCACCCCGAGCGCCGCTCACTGCGGATCGTACCCGCTGCGCTCCAGAAAGCCCGGGTAGTCGGTTACGGCCAGAATCTCGCGAATGGCCAGCTCCTTGTCGTCGGCATTGTCGTAATAGGCGCGGGTGATCAGCGCCCCCATGACGTACCCGACTCCCCGTGGCTGCCCCGGCTGTTGTGGCTCAGACCACATCCACCCCGTGTCCTCGGCGTCGAGCATCCCGGGCGCAAACCGCTCCCACAGCTCCCGCTCGTGCGCGATGACGTAGGGGCGCGCCTTCTCCTGCGTCATGCGACCGGTCACGAGGTCCGCGAAGTATTCGGCGATGCCTTCACGGATCATGAGGGCCAAGACGGTGCGCTCCGGGCCGTAGATGGCCTGGTATTGCTCGGGACCGACCGTCATCGCCTGCTGCATGTGCGCCATCTCGTGCACCAGCAGTGTCGTGAAGCTTCCCCGCAGGGCCTCGGCGCTCCGGTTCTCGACGGTCGCAATCGGGCCTGCCTCGGAGCCGGTACCGATGCCGCGGTACCCGCCCACGATCAGGTAGGTCGGCGGAAAGACCGCGCCCGGGATGTGGCGCTTCAGGCCGGCGTAGGCCTCGCGATAGGCTGGGATCTCGGCGTCCATCACGGCGACGTTCGCCGACAGGGCGGCATACGCATCGGGATGCTCACGAATGGCCGCCTGCAGCCGCTCCGCCGTGAGATCATATCGCCCGATGTACGCGCGAAGTCCGGGCGATCCCCGATCGAGATAGTCCGCCTGCAGGATCGCGAGCGTGTCGGCCTCGCTCGCGAGGCGGTGATGCGCCTTCACAAAGTTGTGCACGTCCGTCGTCACGACGGCCGCTTCCGCGGGATCCACCGCGCCCTCAAAGGGAAACTGCGCCTGGGCCGTCGCTCCGGACGACGCCGCGACCGTCATCGCAGCGACCACCATGCGCACAGAAAACACGAACCGCCGCATCGCTCTCTCCTCGGTACAGTGCTCGTTCCA
>JBDHDN010000479.1:0-3202 GCA_039591485.1 Gemmatimonadota bacterium | reverse complement strand
AGCCGGCCATCCTCTTGGTGGACGAGCCCACGGGCAACCTCGACTCGAAGTCGGGCGCCGAGGTGCTCGCGACGTTCCGCGACGTGCACGGCCTCGGCAACACGATCGTCCTCGTGACCCATGACCGGCAGGTGGCGGATGAGGCCGACCGGCTGATCCAGATCGCCGACGGCGTGGTGGCGGCGTGACGTTTCTCGAAGCGCTCCTGCTCGGGCTCGACGAGGCCCGCCGTCACCTGGGCCAGACGGCCCTGTCGCTCCTGGGGCTGGTGCTGGGCACTGCCAGCATCGTCACCGTGCTCGCGCTGTTCGGCGGGCAGACGCGTCACACGCAGGAGTACATCGCCGAGGTCGGGGGGTATGGGACGATCATCGCGCGCGATCGCGAGCTGCCGGAGCAGCCGACCGCGCGGGAGCTGGCGTCGGAACGGCTGACCTATCGCGATGCGGCCTACCTGAAGAAGCACGCCACCATGCTCGCTGCCGTGGCGCCCGGCTGGTACCGCCAGCTCGAGTACCGCGTAGGCAAGGTGAACTTCCTGGGCGAGGTCATCGGCACCACGCCGGACTACGCGGTCATCAACGACATCCGCCCCCTCGTGGGCCGGTATCTGAGCGCGCTCGACGTGGAGCTCGGGGCGCGCGCCGCCGTCCTGGGCTGGATGTACGCCGACTCGCTGTTCGGGTCGCCCGGCGCCGCGCTTGGGGGCACGGTGCTCCTCGGCGGGCGCAGCTTCAAGGTGGTGGGTGTGCTGGTGCGCGAGGAGTTCTACCTCGCGCCGTGGAGCGGGAACCAGCTCGAGTACCGCAACCGGCGGGCCTACATCCCGATCACGACGGGGATCGTTCAGTTCGACGGGACCAACGACCGGCTGAGCTTTCTCACCCTCAAGGCGGTGACATCGACCGGGACGCGGGCGGCAACCGCCCAGGTGCGCGCCATGCTGCTCCAGCGCCACGGGGTGGAGGACTTCGACATTCAGCCGACCGGCGGTGGCGGGGCGAGCGACGCCAACTTCATCCTCATGTTCAACTTCATCTTCCTCGTCGTCGGCATCGTGTCGCTGTTCGCGGGTGGGGTGGTGATCGCGAACATCCTGCTCGCGTCGGTCGTCGAGCGCGTGCGCGAGTTCGGCACCCGCATGGCCCTCGGCGCATCCGGGTTCCAGATCTTCTCGCAGGTGCTGGCGCAGGTGCTGGTGATCGCCGGTGTGGGCGGCGTGCTGGGGCTCGCCCTGGGCACGGCGCTGACCGGCGTGGTGGCGCATTTCATGATGATGCCGGCGACGGTCACTCCCGCGATGGCGGCGGTGGCCGTCGCGACCTCGCTCACCGTCGGCGTCGTGGCCGGGTTCTTCCCGGCGTTCCGGGCCGCGCGGCTCTCCCCGGTGGAGGCGTTGCGGTATGGGTAGACCGAGCGTCGTCGCCGCGGGGGAGCTAGTGGTGGACGCGCTCAGGGAGATCCGCGCCCATCCGTTGCGCTCTATGCTCACCCTGACAGGCATCGTGTTCGGGGCGGCCAGCGTCGTCGCGATGACGTCGCTCTCGGCGGCCATCAAGGTCGTCGCGCTGGACGAGATGACCAGGATGGGCATGCCGCGGACCGTGGGGGTGTACGATCGCGGCCCGCGGTCCGACGCCTCCCGCGCAGCGGACCTGCGCGCACCTGGGCTGCGCCAGGGTGACGTCGAGGCACTGCGGCGCCTGCCGGGGGCCGGCGGCGTGTTTGCCGCGACGTACGCCGGTTCGCAGCTCGTGAGCACCGGGCGCGATCGGCGGTCGGTCCCGGTGGACGGGATCGACGCGGGCTACCTGGCGTTCCGGTCGTGGCCTGTCGTGCGCGGCAGGGAGCTCGCTGCCCTGGACATCGCCAACGCCGCCCGGGTCGCGGTGATCGGGCAGGACCTCGTCGAGCCGCTGTTCGGGCCAACCGACCCGCTGGGCCGGACCGTCGAGGTCGCGGGGATCCCGTTCCGCGTGGTGGGTGTGGTGGCGCCCATGGAGATCCGGTTCATCCCCGCCGAGATGTCGTTCATGGCCCGCCGCGTGTTCGTGCCGTACAGCTACCTGAGCCGGTACCACTACGGGCAGCAGCGCGTCAGCAACGTGCGGGTCCAGGCCATGGAGGGCGCCGACATGGCGACCGTCTTCGCCGCCGTCGAGGAACTCGTGCGCCGGCGGCACCGCGGTGCCACCGACTTCGAGCTGGAGAACGAGAACGCCGATCTGCTGGCCCAGCTCGACATGGTCGATGACATCGCCGGGGGCTGGGATGTAGTGCTGTTCGCGATCGCCGGCATCACGATGGTGGTCGGCGGGATCGGGCTGTTCAGCGTGCTACTCATCTCGGTGCGCGAGCGCGTGCGGGAGATCGGGATCCGCCAGGCGCTCGGCGCGGACGACCGCGACATCCGGCAGCTGTTCCTCGTCGAATCCACGACCCTGGCGGTGCTGGGAGGGGTGGCCGGCATCGTGGCCGGCATCGGCCTGATCGCGCTGACCGAGTCGATTGCCCAGCGGTTCGGGCGCGAGCTGCTGATCGAAGTCCACGTGCCCGGCACGCTCATGGCGGCCGGATTCTCGCTGCTGGTGGGCGTGGTGTTCGGGTGGTACCCGGCACGCCGGGCCGCAAGGCTCGATCCCATCGAGGCGATCCGCGAGCTGTGACAGCCGTCCGGAGGCAGCGCGCAACTCGACAACGACCGGTGGGTGCCGGCACCGGACGATCGACGATTCCTGGTCGTCCGCACGCCGCCGCAGGCCGGCGGCGAGTTGATCGTGGTCGAGAACATCGTCGAGGAACGAACGGCGAGGGTGCGGACGACACCCTCGCCGTGACCACGACGTCGCTACCGTCAGGCGGCACGGGCGTAGCCTACCGCAACCGCCCGTGGCCGCCTTCGAGCCGGTGTCTCAGTTGAGCTTCACGAGATCCACCCGACGGTTCTGCTGCTTGCCCTCCGGCGTGTTGTTGGGCGCCACCGGAGTCGACTCGCCAAACCCGGCCGTCTCCAACCTGGAGGCGTCAACACCGTAGGCTTCCACCAGGAACGCCTTCACGGACGCGGCTCGCCGCTCCGAGAGACCCTGGTTCTGGGCATCGTCGCCGTCGGAGTCCGTGTGGCCCTCGATCGTCAGTCTGAGATCCGGGTGGTCTTGCAGCATCTTCCCGATCTCTTTCAGGGTCGGGGTGGACTCGGGCC
>JBDHDN010000478.1:0-3221 GCA_039591485.1 Gemmatimonadota bacterium | reverse complement strand
CAATCGCTTGATCACGGCGCTCGACCGTACGGGCCGGCGAGATCACCAACTCGGGCAACATCAGGGGCACCGGATGCAGTGAGAGAGTGATCACTCGCCGCTCACCCTCCGCCAGCACCACCTCGGTCAGGCTGTCGGCGGCGAAGCCAATCGCAACGACGACGAGGGTGTAGCGCCCGGCATCGAGCCGGCCGATCTCGAACTGGCCATCGCCGTCGCTGCGTGTGCTCAATGGCGTGCCCTGGAGAACGACCGTCGCGCCCGACAGCGGGACTCCCGCGTCGGCATCGTACACCGTGCCGGCGACGGAGGCCGACTGCGCCCCCAGCAGTGTCGGTGCCCACGCGAGCACTGCGAGGGCGGCTGTGCCGGCACCGAATGGGCCGCCGCGCCACATATCCGAGAGCCTCGACGTCTTGATCGGATGCACCGGCAGCCCCTTAGGTACCGCTCCTCACTGCTTTTCCAGCACGAGCACGTTGCGCACACCCTGAACCGTCGTGTCGAGGGTCAACTCGCTCGTTGCGGCGTTCCACGTGTAGGTGCCTTGGTACTGCAGGTTTGCGTCGATCGAGGACTGCTGCGTCCACGTGCCGGACGCTGCCGTCCCCGTGGCGGTGTACGTCCCTTCGTCCACGACGGCGCCCTGATTGGGAACGTTCACCGACGCCTCGTACGTCGTAGCCGTCATCGTGAAGGTCCCGGTGGTCCCGGGTATCGCCACCCCGCCAATGGAAAACGAGATCAGAGTGTAGTTGCCCGAGAAGTCCTGAGGCAATCCGTTGTCGGGATCGGCGCTGTCGCTACAGGCGGCGAGTGCGGCCACTGCGGCAAGTGCGGCGATTGTGCGGGTGGCACGGCGCATTAGTGTCCCCCAAGGGAAAGTAGAGCTGTCAATAGGAGGGACCGTCCGACGCTGGCAGCCCCGTTGCGGAATGATCCCCCCGAACCGGGGCACGCGTCAAGCGGGTGATGCAGCCACGGGGACCGTCCCGGGAAGCTCGCGGGGCTCGGTGAGGGAGATCTCCGCGTCAAGTCGCTGCACGAGGTCGCGCGCGAACTCATCGAGATGCAGGTAGAGAGCCATGAGTGCCACGCTGTAACGCACGCTCCTCGGGTTCCTCCAGAGGAGCCCGGTCAGCGTGAGCCAGAAGCGCGGCCAATAGGGGGCGCAGAATCCCATCCGCCATACGAGCCGTGCAAAGCCCCGCAGTTCCCGGACCCTGTTGCGCCACGGCAGCGTGAGCCGCTTGCCATCGCAGTTCATGGCGGCCCCCACCCGCAGGACCCGCCCCAGATAGGCCTTCGGGGAATACGACTCGGCGAGCACCCGGCGGTAGTGGCGCAGGATCTCCGCGCGCGGTCGTCGGGTCTGGAAGTTCAGTCCCGCTGAGCACTGGTCGCCGCTCCCGTCCGGGGCCACGTCGAAACCGGCGCCAAGCCTTCCCTCGCGACGGAGCCGGCGGGTGAGCTGGGTCCCGGGGAGCGCAAACAGCAATCCCACCATGTTCACCGGGACGTCACTCGTCTCGATGAGCTGAAGCATCCGCTGCGAGATGTCGGGCGGATCGGTGTCGAACCCGATGATGTAGCCCGAGTTCACGAACATCCCATGTGCGTAGATCTTGCGCAGGCTGTCCGCGAGCGAGCGGCGCGTGTTCTGCCGCTTCTGTGCGCTCACCAGCGTATCGAGATCGGGCGTCTCCACCCCGACGAACACGGCGAAGAAACCGGCACCCTGCATCAGGCGCAGCAGTTCATCGTCGTCGGCCAGGTTGATGGACGCCTCCGTGGAGAACTCGAAGGGCCACCCGTGCGCCTCCTGCCAATCGCGCAGCAGCGGAAGCAGGCGTTTCGCTTCCTTCTTCTTCCCGATGAAGTTGTCGTCCACGAAATCGACGTGGCCGCGATACCCCAGTGCGTACAAGGCATCCAACTCCGCGATCAGCTGTTCGGGCTCCTTCGGACGGGGCACGCGGCCAAACAGCTCGATGATGTCACAAAACTCGCAGTTGAACGGGCAGCCGCGGGTATACTGCACCCCGACGTGCAAGTAGCGGTCAAAGTCGAGGAGGTCGAACCGAGGAATCGGTGAGTTGCGCATCGCAGCTCGCTCCTCGCTCGCCGGGTAGAGGTGCGCGGCGCACCCGGCCTCATAGTCCGCCAGCCAGCGCGGCAGCGTCACCTCCGCTTCCCCGAGCACGAGCGAATCGGCCGCGTCGTAGAGATGGGGGCTCGCGGTTGCATCGGCACCGCCGACGACGACGGTCTTGCCACGTGCCTTGAGATCGTCGATGAGCGAAACGGAGGAGCGCTGCTGCGAGATCATTCCACCGACCAGGACGATGTCGGCCCACTCGACGTCGCGGTCCCGGAGCCTATCCACGTTACAGTCGACGAGCCTGCATTCCCATGATTCGGGCAACAGGGCCGCCACCGTGATGAGACCCAGCGGCGCCGCCGGGTATCGGGCTCCCATCAACTCGCACGCCGCCCGGTAATTCCAGAAGGACGCCGCGGTGAACTCGGGAAACACGAGAAGACAGCGCTTCGCTGCTCGCTCAGTCATGGCCGTCTTCTCCGGTTGGGGAGTGGGGCTCAGTCTGGTAGCTCCAGCGCCTTGCCGCCGCGAGTCGATCCGACCGGCAAGGCGCTGCTCCTCAGAATACTCCCCGATCGTCCAGATGGCCAGCACTGGAGAAGATCGACACAGCCCGGAGACTCCGAGCGGTGGCCGGCTCAGGCTCGGGGTTGGCCAGCCGCATGGCGCAGCGAAGGGAGCTGGGCGCTGCGCGACGCCGTTCGGAACAGTTGGGGGGGCGCTCTCTCACCGAGCACCGGCGCTGTGCCGTCCGGCTGGCCGCACCTGGTGGGGGGGGCGGTTGAGGACCCGCAGACCCTTCGTCGGACAGGCCGAAAGTCAACGCTGGCGGATCTGTCAGAACGGACGCCCCACTCAGATGAATCGAGCAGGCGTCCGTCTGGGCAGTGGTTGACTTCCAAGCCGAATTGGGTCAGCGCTGAATCGGTAGTGCCTCCAACGTCCCCGGCTGCACTACGATTACCTGACCGGCGTGGTCGCGGGAATACACCGCGAGTGGCAGCACGTCATTTCCGAAGGGTAGCTTACCTGCAAGCGCATCGATCGCGGCGACACCAGGCGCGGCCGGCGCACAGGCTGGACACGTGAACGTGTCCCACCCGCTCGTCGCGACGCCGTA
>JBDHDN010000477.1:0-3222 GCA_039591485.1 Gemmatimonadota bacterium | reverse complement strand
GTCCACCCCCTCCCGCCAGCATAGGTACGGGACGGCCAGCTGATCCCACACGACCTTGTTCGCGACCGGGATGACGCGCTCGGTGATTCGTGCGCTCGACCCGAAGCGCCCACGATGTTCGGCGTTCTGGTAGAACAGGACGTACTCGTGGCCCCCGTCGAGAGCCAGCAGCTCCTCGGTGAGGTACCGCGCGTAGACCCCGATCCCGCCCTTCTCGTCCAGCGATCGCAGCATGATGCCGATCCGCATGGCTAGCTCCGTTCCCCGAGGACCCGTGCCGGAACCCCCGCAACGATTGCGTACGGTGGGACCGCGCGATTCACGACACTGCCCGCGCCGATGACCGCGCCGTCTCCGATGTGACAACCAGGGAGAATCACCGTGTTCGCACCGATTAGGACGTCGTGGCCGATGGTGAGTCCCTCGTGATACGACCCCTGATCGACGATCAGTACATCCCGCAGCTCGAAATTCCTGCTGCCCCCGAGGATCGTGACGCTGGGGGCGATGCGGACATGATCACCGATGACCAGGTCCTTCAGACCCGTGGAGATGTGATCGAAGCTGCTGATCGCGCTGTCACGGCCGATCGTGATCCTCCCCCCCTGCGTCTGGATCACGGCGAACGGCTTGACGACCGTTCCCCGGCCGCACGAGATCCGGCTGGACAGCTGGACTCGTGCGTGGCGGCTGACCAGGCACCGGTAGCGCAGGTAGTAGTATGCCGACACGACGAAGCGGGGCACGAGGTAGCGGGAGATGATCCGGAGCGCGGGATGTTGGACCCGACCAGGTTCTGCATTCATCGCCTCATGCCTCCCGCGCCGCAGCCGGGGTGCCCCGCTGGGCGTCGGCGAGCGGCGTCGGTGACGATCCGTACAAGTGGCCGAGCCCGAACGCGTCGACCACTGTGAGCACCTCTTCGACTTGCCGGGTGGACAGCGCGCTCGTCCATCCCGCTACCGGGTCCGTGCCCGCCACGATCGCGCTCGTGTGCTGCGCCGTAGCGGACGGCCGACCCACGGCACGGAAGGCCGTGCGGTCGAAGTCCCGTCCGATCGCTCCGAAGATCCGCGGGATCTCGGTGTCCGGCCGGAGACACATGTCCTCATAGAAGACCACCGTCAGCTCGTGCGGCTCGAACTGCTGAAGTGGTACGAGATGGTGCACACTCCAGATGACCGCGTGCTTGGCCGCGGTGGTCGTGGCGCTCCGAATGATCTCCATGCGGTCACCCAAGAAGTCGGCCACGAGCTTCGGCTGGTTGAGGAGTGGTGCGATGTCGTCGTCCGTGGCCCAATTCAGCTGCATGCGCGAAAGCGCCACGGCGCACGGATGCCGCACGATCAGAAGAATCGGGGTGTCCGGAAATGTGTGCCGAATCCACTTGAGAAGAAGACTCGCGCGGACTTCCTTGATCACCCGGCACCTGGGAAAGAGGCAGTCGACTTCGCGATCGATCCAGGGGTGACGGATCGCACCGGTGAAGACCCGCTGCACATACGACCGCAGTGCCTCGTCGGACTCGTCCGGGCGCATGTACTGGAAATAGCTGAAGGGCCGGTACTGCTCGATCTTGCCCGGGTGAAAGGGCTCGAACATCACGCGGCCGTGAAGCTGGCTACTCAGGACATCGCCCAGCCAGGTCGTGCCGCTGCGTGCCGTGCCGGCGACGAGGATGCTGTTCCGCGGGTCCCGATCGGTGTCTCGGTACAAGGCGCCCCGCACCGCTCGCGCGAGCCGCCGGGACCCCTTGCGGATTCCCCAGGTCAGGGCGCGTGGCTTCGCGCTCATCGTCACAGTGCCCGCACGCCGCGGTTACCGGGCTCGATGGCCGCCGGACTCATTCGCCCTGTCGCTTCACGGCGGTCACCGAGTACTTGTACGCGTAGCGCTTCGCCAGCGGCGCCGGCAGCAGATTGTACACGGGACGGAAGATCCAACGGTATAGCACGGCCTTCCACCCGCGGCGCGCGACCGGGAGCGCGCGGTAGTGCTCGACGACTGCCTCCTCGACGTCGAATCCGCGGAACATCGCCCGGATCTCCTCCTCGGTGTAGAACTCGTTGTATGGGGGATCCTGGTCCTTGTGCTCGATGTTCTCGCGTCCGTAGCGGAACAGCGCGTACATCCACGACGGTCGCCGGTAGAAGTGCGAGATGATGGCGCGCCCTCCGGGTTTCAGCACCCGTCGGATCTCGTCGATCGCCTCCTGCGTGTTGCCGGTGGCATGGACCACACCGTTCGCCCACACGGCATCGAAGGTGTCGTCGGGGAATGTCAGTTCCCGGACGTTCTCGACCCGCACGTCCTCGGCTTCGACGCCGGCGTACTCGAAGTGCTTGCGGCACAGGTCGACCGCGGCCGGCGTGAGGTCGGTCGCCGTGACGCGAACACCGCGCTTGAGGAACTCGAGGCTGTCGTATCCCATCCCGCAGCCTATTTCCAGCAGATGCTTGCCCTTCAGGAGCTGCGCCTCGCGCTCGATCCGGGTCATGATCCATGGGAACTTGTACGGGTTCATCCACGGTCGGATGTGCTCGAAGAACTCCCCGGTCCCCACGGGGATCGTAGGGTCTGCCGCGTACTGGGTTCCCAGCGGCCGGGCGTTCCAGTACTCCCGGACCGCGGTCACCGGAACCGGATCTCGTGTCGTCATCGTGTCATACTCTCCTGCGGTTCGCGCATCGGTGCCGAAATGGCGGGTGGTAAGTCGTCTCGCACGGGGTCGCCGTCGAGGTAGATTCGGTGCCAGACTTCAAGGCTCAGCAGCATCCAGATGCGCACGTGGTGGTCGGCGCGGCGGCTGCGGTGCTCCGAGACGAGCCGGTCGACGCCGGCGCCGGCGATCCACCCTTCCCGGGTGAGTGCGCCGGTCCGGAGACTGGCAGCGATGTCGTCGAGCGTCGCATCGTTGAGCCAGTACGCGACCGGGAACATGAATCCCTGCTTCGGCCGACGGACGATGTCGTCGGGCAGCCAGCGCCGTGCGGCCGCACGCATGGCGTACTTCGTCGTACCGCGGCGGATCTTGCGGTGCGCCGGCATGCTGGCACAGAACGCGGCCAGCTCTGGATCCAGCAGGGGAGAGCGAGCCTCGAGTCCGTGCGCCATGCTCATCCGATCCGTGAGCTGCAGACTGTGCTCGGGAAGCCGGGTCACCATGTCGGTATACAGCATCCGGTGCAGGGTGTCCGCTGTCGGGGCGCGCGCGAACGGTTC
>JBDHDN010000476.1:0-3225 GCA_039591485.1 Gemmatimonadota bacterium | reverse complement strand
CGGAACGGTGTCGACGCGGTCCACGGCGGCGTGGCGCTCGACGCGAACGTCTGTGAAGGCGTGGCGAGTAGCAGCGTCGTCTGCACCGATGCGGACATGGACGGCGCCGACTCCAACTGCGCGCCATTCGACTGCAACGACGCCGACGACAATGTGTACCCCGGCGCTCCCGAGCTTTGCGACTTCTCCGACAACGACTGCGACGGGCAGGTAGACGAGGACTGCGCGCTCGCTTCGGAGGCGATCGCGGTGGCGCGCGCGAGTGTGGGGGTGGTCTCGATCCCGATCGCGAACGCGCTGGTGAGCTACGTGCGTCCGGCGGTGGGAAGCGATCCCGCGGGCTTCTTCCTGCAGGCCGAGACCCAGGGCCCCGCGCTGTTCGTCGCCGTCGACCCGGGGGCCCTGTCGCCGAGCCCGGCGGTGGGGGACTCCCTCAGCCTCGTGGTCGACGAGATGGTCGTGGTGAACGGCCTGCCCCAGGCGATCGCAGTGAGCGGTGTGGTGATCGATGCGAGCGGATTGCCGGTCACGGGTCTCACTGAGGACGTCTCGGGCGCGGCGGATCTCGTGAGCGCGCTCGACAGCTACGACAGCGAGCTCGTCTCGGTCTCGGGAACCCTCACGAGCGACTTCTCCTCCGGAGGCTCGGGTCACGTGAGTGCGAGCCTCGACACGGCGGGCGTCACCGGTGGCGCACTGAAGCTCCGGATTCCGACGAGCCTCCAGAGCCTGCTCGGGGGTGGCATGGGCTGCTCGATCCAGGTCACGGACACGCCGCTGCTGCGTTTCAATGCGGAGGCCCAGCCGCACGCCTGGAGCGGCTCCGAGCTCGCCGGGACGACCTGCCCCGAGGTGACCGTGAACCAGACCGTCGCGGGCAGCGCGACGACGGTGGTGATCCAGTTCGAGCGCGACATCGACGCCGGGACGGTGCTCTCCGATGGCAGCCAGTTCACCTTCACGGGGGGGCTGGTGGCGCTAGCGGCGGTGGTGAGCGGGAGCCAGGTGACGGTCACGACGAGCGCCCAGACACCGGGGGTCGCCTACACGGTGACGGCCGCGTCGAGCGTGCAGGACCAGCTCGGGGCTTCGGTGGACATCTTGGCCAACAGCGCTGCGTTCACCGGCTTCGCCGAGCCGGCGCAGGTCCGCATCAATGAGGTGAACGCGACCGTCGCGAGCGGCTGCGACCTGGTCGAGCTGCGCGTGGTGGCGAGCGGCACGATGGAGGGGTTCCAGCTGCTCGAACGCGACATCTCGATCCTGACCTTCTCGGATCTGGACGTGCTGCCAAACGACTACGTGATCGTGCACCTCGACGGCGGCGACGTCGCCTGTGACCCGGCGGGGAGCGGCGATGAGACGAGCTCCACGAGCGAGTTCCCGAGTTCGACGCACGCGAACAACTACGACACGGCCTACGACTGGTACAGCACGGACACGGGGATCACGGACACGACGAACGTGCTGACGCTGTTCGACTCGCTTGGCAACATCGTGGACGCGGTCCTGCTGGCGGGCGACACGATCGGCGCGGCCGCGTCCGCGGCCGAGACCCAGGCGGCGCTCGTTGCGGCGGCCGGGGAGTGGGAACAGGTCGGCGGCGGCATTCCTGCGGGAGGCTTCGTCGACGACGACTTCCGCGCCCACGCGGTGCTTGACCTCGACGCCACCGGGACGACGCCCGCGGGCACCTCACTCCAGCGCACGGGCGACGCGGACACGAACACGGAGGCCGACTGGACCGATGAGAACACGGGCTCCTGGGCCGCCAACAACACCGGGCAGGCGGATTTCTAGTCATTCGCCCATCGAAACAGGAGCGGCGCGTCTCTCGTTCTACTGTGGGATGGTTTGTCAACCCCTGCACGGTCGGCAACCTCTTGATTCCATTGCACTTGTCGGGCAGGGTGGCGGGTCAACACCCGAATCCAGAGACCGGCTTCAGAGGGCAGTTCTCGTGCGACAACCCCCCGGTCAACAGCGGGTATTCGTGAGCGAAGCTGCGGTGTGGGCCTTGTCCGAGTTTCTCCCAGATCAACCAGCTCTGGAATTGATGTCGCGGATATTCTACCCGCTGGCAATTGTCGCTACGAATAAATGGGGGCACTCTTCTTCTCGGTTAGAGTGAAGAATACCCCGTTTTCTGCCATTCGCGCTCAACCACGAATCCGAAGCCGCGGGTCGATGGTGTTATTTCCGCCCGTAACAGAATATTTGTATGCCCGCGCCTTCGCGTGAGGCAGGGTCCTTCCGTCGATATTCCCGCCTGCACTTTTCTTGGTATCCCAATTAAATGGGCTGCCTTGTTTGCTGCCAAAAGTCAATTCTACATCTTGATTAGGAGGTGCCGTCACCCACTTCACGTCTTCATCCTTGTATATTTCAAATTCCTCCGGCACGACCATCACGACATCTCCGTTTTGATCACATACGATTACCGCATCGACATCTGTTGGATTCGGGATGTTCGCCATTGTTCGCTCCTATTCCTTATTGGCTCTGGTTGGCCGCTCCCCTCTCGGGAAACGCTGCGGTCAGTTGTTCGCTCCCACATAAGGGCGCGAACAATGCGCCGGCATTCGGCAGCACGCGCGGGAAACCCAATTCGAGCGCGCTTGCGCTGCCCGTGGCGCTTTCTTGCGTTATTACCGAGGATTCTGTCACCGAAGGGCGTACGGGGTCAAGGCCGAAAACCCACCCCAAGGTAATAGGAACGATAAGTTGCGTTTTCGCCAGAGCCCGGCCGGCCGCATTCGGTCCAGCTGACCATGGATGGGGGCGAAACCGCCCGATGCCGGGCTAAACGCTCGTGCCACACCCGATTACGTCAGGGATGCAGCCCCATAATCCCCTGGGGAGCTGATCATCCTACGCTGCAAGCAGTCACCCACACCCTCGCAACGATCCCCCGCGCACCCGGTGCCGTCTCAGTCCTCTCGTTTTGCGAGCAGCGCTTTGAAACGGTCGATTTCCATCAACGGCGCGAGTCCGGCATCCACAGAGAGAAGATCCACTGGATAACCGAGTTCGACCGCCTGCTCGATCGCAGCAAGCGCCTTGTCTGCTTCGCCGAGGGTGACGTTGGTGACGGCCGCGTCGTAGCACACGTACATATTCTGCGGGGCGAGTTTCAGCGCTCTTGCGACCAGCCGTCTGGCTTGCTCGGGCTCGCCGATGTTGGCGTAGTAATGCGCCAGCTGCGCCGTCGCGTCTGGGTCGGAT
>JBDHDN010000475.1:0-5403 GCA_039591485.1 Gemmatimonadota bacterium | reverse complement strand
CGTACCGCGCAGCCCTTACGGCGGACAGCACGTTTGAGAAGGCTCGCGTGAACCTCGCCCGGGTCGAGAGCCGTGGCGTCGATCTCGATATCGTCGCGGATCTCCCGAGGCTCGCGCAGGATTTCCTCGATGACGTCGTGGCGTGGCGTCGACCCGTCGTGCCCGATATCGCACCGACGGACAGCATCGGGACCGTGACGGGCGAAACCGAGCCCGATTCCACGCAATGAGCAGTGCGGACCGGGTGTCCCCGGCAGCGGCCGGGGACGCCCGGTCGACGTCGCCTCGACGGATCGACCAGACAAGAACAACAGGGAGGGGACGATGCTGACGCTCCTAGGAACACGATCTCTCGTGCTCGCAGGTACGATCTCGATCCTACCGATCTCTGTGGTCAAGGCGCCGGGTGTCGAGGCGCAGACGCCACACGTCGACGACATCCTCGAGCGGCACCTACAGGCGGTCGGGGGTCGGGAGGCGGTCGAGCGGTGCTCGACGCGGGCCATGACGGGTCGGGTCGTCACCGATCTGCCGACGTGGACGCCGCCCGTCTACGAGAAGGCGCTTGTCGACATTCGCTCCGCCGTGCCGCACGGCTTCATCGTGAGGCAACAGAGTCCGGAAGGGACATGGTGGGACGGCTACGATGGAACGGTGCGCTGGTCCTCGGAGGGGGGCGAGGTGAGGCGCCGCGACCGGCTCGACGCACGCTTCGCGTGGTTCCTGCATCCGCAGAACGCGGTACGGTTCAGAGAGTTCTTCCCCGACATGCGGTTCAGGGGAGAGAGCGAGCTCGATGGACGTCGGGTGTATGTCATCGACATCGACGACCACCCATCCCACGCGCTCTGTTTCGACGCACGGTCGGGACTGCTGGTCCGGCTCGGATACAACGGTGTGCTGAGTGACTACCGGGTGGTAGACGGAGTGAGGGTGCCGGTCCGCTATGCGCTCAGCCGCAAGGGCGGGTCCAGCACGTACACCTTCGATCGGATCGAGCACAATGTGCCGGTCGATCGCGGCCAGTTTGCGATGCCCGCGGAGCTCCCGTGATCACCATCCCCGCGGCGGGCGATTCTACGCCCTGGGGCCCCTGCCGAGCGAGCTGGAACGGCGGGCAGCGCCACGCCGCCGATTTGGCCCGATCGGCGGCATCGGGTACGTTCCGGCGGCGGGCGTCTCCGGGACGCCTGCCCGCTCGAGCGTTCGCCGCAATCAACCGAGGGGGGTAAGACGTGAAGACCGCAGCTCAGGGCGACACGGTGAAAGTGCATTACACCGGCACCTTGGACGACGGTACCGTATTCGATTCGTCGGAAGGCCGCGATCCTCTGGAGTTCACGATTGGTTCGAACTCGGTCATCCCGGGCTTCGAAAGCGCGGTCGTTGGCCTCACGGTGGGCGAGTCCACGAGGGTCGTGATCGGTCCGGAAGACGCCTACGGGCCGAGGCTGGACGGCAAGGTGGTCGTGGTGGAGCGCTCCCGCCTGCCGGACGAGCCGGAGCCCGAACCAGGCATGGTGCTCCAGGCGCAGGGTCCTGACGGTACCGTCCTGCTGACCATCGCCGATGTCGCCGACGACCAGGTTACGCTCGACGGCAACCATCCGCTGGCCGGACAGCAGCTGACCTTCGAGATCGAGCTGGCCGAGATCGGGCAAGGCTAGGCGTTCAGTCACGCTCAGGGCACGATCCGGTAACGGGGCGTGCCGATCATGCCTCCGGGACACCGCCGCAGCCGTCGAGTAGGCGGGAGGTCCGCGCTATGGTTACCCGGAGGGTTCAATGATCCGTCTTACGTCACCGGTTGGTCGCCGGCAATGCGGGGTAGCAGTTGCAGGAGTTCTTGCGGTCCTATTGCAGCCGGTGCCGCTCACGGCCCAGGGTTTCTGCTTCCATCCACGCCCGATCGCGCGTTGCTCCTGGTTCTCGGTGACCGAAGCCGGCGTGGCGCTGTCCGTCCCGTCTGACGAGGATCCCAATCTCACCTTCCAGGCGGGCGCGCTTGCGAACGTAGGACCGCGCTCGGCGATTGGAGGCATGCTGGTGGGCGCAGTCTTTCAGAATGACGTGCGCCTCGGTGTGCGCGCACGGTACCGGCACTGGCTGACGGACCGGCTCACCCTCGACGTTGCTCCGGGCGTCCTGCTGTACAACGGAGCCTTCACGGCCGACAGTCCGGGCTTCACGGGCGAGTTGGCCTTGGGCTATGCGGACTGGATCGCGCTGACGGCGCAGCTCGACGTCGTGTCGTTCGAGTTCGGCACGGAGACCCGAGGGTTCTTCGGAGTGAAGCTCGGATCGTATCCGGGGGCTGTGGCGGCCGGAGCGGCGGTGATCTGGGCGGGGGTTGCCGCACTGGTGTTCTCGGATATCGATAAGCAGTAGCCTCAGTCGGGATTCATACGGCTCAGGGTTCCCCCGCGCAGGCCAACAAGGCTGGAGCAGGCGTTGGCCCGCATGAGCTGGCATCCGGAGGCCTGCGCCAAGGGGCCCGGCCGCGATTCAGGCCGGTCTCCGGCCCGCGGATTGCGCAACTGTCGTCCCACACCACACCATTCATGTAAGAACGGAGGGTGTGTCATGGCGATCATCACCATATCGCGGGCGGCGTTCAGCGGCGTGGAAGCCCTTGCCGAGGCACTCGCGGGAGAATTGGGCTACCGGCTGTACTCGCGAGAGGAACTACTCTCCGATGCGGCACGGGAGTTCAACGCGCTGCAGAGCGAGTTGGAGTCCGCTCTGATTCACAAGCCTGGCCTGCTCGAGGGACGTGGTCTGAAGAGACTGCGGTTCGTCCAGTGTGCCCGCGCAACGATCGCCAAGGCCGTGCGCGCCGACGACATGGTCTACCATGGAGAGGCGGGGCATCTGCTCTTGGGACCACTCGCCCATCATCTGCGGGTCCGGGCTGTCGTGCCCAACGACGCACGGGTCGCGAATGCCATGGCACGGTGCGACATGACGCGTGAGCGCGCCACGCGATATGTCGCGGAGCTCGACGAGAAGCGCTCGCATTGGGTGAAGTGGATGCACGGGGTGGACATGAACGACCCGCATTCGTTTGACCTCATGGTCAACCTCGGCCGCATTCCCGCGCCGAGTGCCATGCGTCTCATTGTCGATACGGTCCGGCGAGACTTCCGGACGACCCCCGGAGATCAGGGCACGGGTCGGCGTGGACGAGGGCATTCCCGACGACCGGCTCGATGTCGTGGCGGACGGTGGCATCGTGACGATCCGCACGACAGCGCGCTTCATGGCCGACGTATCGAAGATCGGGGCGATCGCGAAGCAGGTCGCGGGCGTGACCGAGGTGCGCTCGGCACTGAAGGAGTAAACCAAGGGCGGCCCAAGCGGTGCGCGACGCCCGCGTACCGATTCTCACCAGGCAGTCTGTCGGCACCCCGCTGTTCTCGCAGGACCCGGGCGTGCACGTCCACCTGTTCCCTCAGTTCGTCGACTTCGATCTCCGGTCGCTCTAGGGCCTCCCGCAGCTCGTGAAGCGACAGACCGCGCTACCGCAGGAAGCGTGCAGCGATCCAGACGCTACCGGCAGCGGCCGTGAATGCCGCTCCGCCGCACAGCAGGGCACCGAAACATGGGCAGATAGGGCAGCAGGTCGATGAGAACCCTCCTAGATCGAGGAGAGCGAGTGCTCCAAACAAACCAGGACATCGTCGCGTGTTACGGGGACTTGCGTTTCGTGGCGGTGGGCCGGACACTAGGGAATCCCCTGATGGGAAGGCGCCGATGCCTCTCCGCACCCAGCTCACATCGCTTGCGCTCGGCCTGATCATCGTCGCGTGCAACCAGGAATCCGTCCCCTCTCAGGCTGAAATGACTGTGCGCGACAGCGCCGGCGTGACGGTTGTCGAGAGCGCAGGCCCGCGCTGGAGCGGAGCCGACGCATGGCAGTTGACACCGGATCCGGTGATCTCGATCGGTGTCCTCGAGGGGGAATCGGCGTACGAGTTGTTCCGGGTCACTGGGGCAGTTCGTTTGAGCGATGGGCGGATCGTGATCGGGACGGCCGGCACAGGCGAGCTGCGGTTCTTCGACTCCACCGGCGTGCATCTCGCATCGGTGGGTGGTGAAGGGGGTGGGCCTGGCGAGTTCCAGGCTCTAGGGACGCTCATGCGGGGACCGTTGGACACCCTCGTCGCCTACGACATGATGGCGCGTCGTCTGTCGGTCTTCGACCCCCAAGGTGGCCACGTGCGGGACGTGAGCCTCGCGTTCTCGAGTCAGGTCACGTTTCCCTCTGTCGTCGGTGTGTTCGCCGACGGTTCTCTGCTAGCACAGGTCTCGCAGCGACAGGTGTTTGGGCCCGACGCACCCGAGCTTCCGCTCGGGCCCATGCGTGACAGCATCGTGGCGCTCCAGATCGCGCCCGACGGCGAACGGGTCGACACGATCGGCCGGTATGCGGGTTCTCGGATGCACGTGCGCACGATGGAGTTCGGCGGCAACAGCATGCGCGTCCCCGCTCCACTCATCTTCTCCCCGACGACCGTTCTCCGGCCACGTGGCGATGCGGTCGTTGTCGGTACGACCGATCGCTACGAGCTGAGGATCGTAGATGCCGAGGGACGGGTGCAGCGCATCGTCCGGAAACTGCACCGTCGGATTCCGGTGAGCCAGGAGGACATCGACTCTGCGCAGGCCAGGACCCGAGCGGCGATGGAGCGCGCGAATATGCCGGCGGAGCTGATGGAACAGCAGCTGAACAGGCCGGCCGCTGACTCCTTGCCTGCATACGGCACCATCCAGGTTGATCTGGCGGGGAACATCTGGGTGCAGGAGTATGCCCTGTCGTGGAAGGCTCCAGGCTGGTCGGTGTTCGATCCGGACGGGGCATATCTTGGCGACGTCACCGGCATGGACGACTTCCGCGTGACCGACATCGGTGTGGACTACGTGCTCGGCGTCATGACCGACGAGCTGGACGTCGAGCGCGTTCTACTGTACGGGCTCGTCAAGCCGTAGCGAGAGGTCATCTCGTTGCGCCGCGCTCGAGATGAACGGTGAAACGCGTATCTGGCTGCCATCCCAACGCCGCCGCAGTGATCTGCACGGCGCGAACGGCATTGCTGACGTCGTCGGTCACGACATGGAGCGACCGCCGCACCTGACCACACCTCGAGCCGCCGTCCCACGTCGGGCGAAACCCCGCGGCTCGGAGCGATTGCTCCGCACCTGCGATCCCCTCGGAGGCCCAGGTGATGTCGGGCACGCGAAGCGTCGCGGACCCCTCGGGGGCTCTCACCAACTCGAAGACACCGGTGCCGCCCTCGCGCTCGAGGACGAGAACGGTACCGTGGTTCCCGGACTCGAACAGCTGGCGCACATGCGATTCGAGTGTGTCGGGCCCGACGTGACGGTGATACGTGGGTGGGCGGT
>JBDHDN010000474.1:0-3249 GCA_039591485.1 Gemmatimonadota bacterium | reverse complement strand
CGATCAACGGCCCTCGAGAGCACGTCAGGGTCCCAACGCTGAAGCGGCGGCTCGGCGCTGCGCGGCGCGTCGTGAACGACGCCACCCCCAACCGCCCTTCAGGGCACGTCGCCGAAGGCGCCGAGCGGCGGCTTCAGCCGCCGAATCACACGACGTGTTATGAACGACGCTCCGATCAACGGCCCTCGGGACACGTCAGGGTCCCGACGCTGAAGCGTCGGCTCGGCGCTGCGCGGCGCGTCGTGAACGACGCCCCGATCCCGGTGTTGTCGAGCAGCGGCTGGATATCGCTGAGCGTGGGGTTGCTTTGGAGATATGGGGCTCCCAACTGCGTGAGTCCGCGGAGGGCGCCTATGTCGCTGATCGCCTTATAGCCGAGGCCGAGGGAACCCAGGCCGGTGAGCCCGCTCAGCGCACGAATGTCGCTGATCCAGCGTGGGGGAGTGGCTGCGGTGCTCTCGAGGTCGAGATACTCCAGCTTCGTGAACTCACCGAGCGCGCTGAGGTCGCTGCACCAATTGGCGGAGAGGTTCAGGTACGGCGGGCTGATGAAATTCTGACCCCCCGCACGCTCCTGATCTGGCCAAATTGGGCGGACAGCCCGGTCAGCCCGGATACCAGGCCGCCCGTGAGAGCGTCCTCCACGTTGCTACTCGACCCTCTTGGTGTCCCCGAGGCAACCCCGGTAGCGTCGCGCAGGCTCAGACCGGCCGTGAGCGACCACGTGTAGCTGCTGTCCCCACCGGTCGCCACGAGCACCGCGCCGTAGGCAAGGGACGGCGCTGCATTTGGCAGGTACGTCGTGGAAATCGCGAGTGGCGCGTACACCGGCGCGGCAGGCTCGCCGCACGCCAGCGGGAGAAGACGCGCACCCCGGGCAGAAGGCTGGGTCAGCCGGGCGTGACATGTCGCAGACGCGACAGGAGCGGGTGGCCGACAATCGGCTGCCCAGGATCCTCTGTCGTCACGGTTCCTGTGACGGTACGGACCCCGTCGCGTGTCGTATCATCGTTCTCCTCCCCTCAGGCGTGTCAGCATGGTGCGTACGCTGTCCACTTCGTTCTGGACGTACCCGGGATCGGGGTCGACACGGATGTTGAGGTATCTGACGAAGGCATCGATGGCACGGGTGGTGTCGCCCAGGATGGCCGCGAGCTCACCCTCCTCTTGCAGGAGAGGTGCGCGTGCCCACGCGGACAGCTGCGCGCCCCAGCAGCACCCGTCACCGGCAGCCTCGAGCGCCCGCTCGAGCTGTCCCCGCGCCCGTGCGAGCCGTGTCACGGCAAGCATGCCGATCGAGGCCGGCATCTCGAACCCCGGGCCGGTTCGCATCAACGACTCCAGCATGTCCAGGGCCGGCGTATCGGCGCGAATCGTGTCGTGGCTTTCGACGAACGCCTCCACCATGGCCGGACAGATGCCGACCAGATGCAGTTCGTGAAACCGCGGCATGAGTTGTCGAGCCAGCTCCCTCACCCCGAGCGTGTCACCCAGCCGAGCCCGGCACAACAGAGGCCAACAGCGGTTTCGCAGCTCGGTGGGCGGGGGATCGGGCCACCTCTGATTCCAGGCGACGCCGGGCTCGGGATCCGGATCCGCCTCGAGCCAGGCCGCAGCCATGGCAAGAGGTGAGCGCCGGCACCGCTCGCCGTTCCACTCGGTCAGACGCGAGGTCACAAAGGGAAGGGCGCTCTCGCATTGCGCCGCCCGAGCGCCGGCAGAGGCCTCGAGCCCGCCGTACGCATGCGCCAGCTCGACCAGGTTGTACGGGTTCAGGTACCGGGCCGCCAGCTGCACCCTGCCGAGCGGGAGCGCGAACCGGAAGTCCCGGCCGAGCGGGATCGTGTCGCCCCCCGGCGCGTGCAGTTGATCGACGAGGAGCTGGGCGTCGTGCAAGGGGACATGGCCCTGAAACGAAAACCCCTCGATCAAAGTGCGGGCGCTCACGACCGATGGATCCCCGGCACGCGCGCGCGCCCGAAAACCTCGCACCGTCGCGGAATCCCCCAGCAGATGCGCCAATCCCCAGCGCACGCCTGCCCAGCGCTCCGAGGTCGAATCCACCTTGACCACAAACGCCGGAAGTACTCGGGCTGCCCACTCGCGGTCGCCGGTCATCAGGGCAAGCCCAGCTTGGGCGTTGATGCGCTTTGGCGTCACCGAGTCGATGGCCCAGGCGCGCTCCCGCGCCTCCTGCAGTTCGGTCTCCCAGGAGCGCTGTTGGCTGATCGCACCGCCGTAGAGGAGCATGCGCGCCAGCTGGATGTGGGCGTCTGGGTCATCGGGTGCCAACGATGCCCAACGCCGCGTCGCGTTGAGAATGGCCACCGAGGACTCGACCGAATCCACGTACGCACCGGCAATGACGAGGTTGAGCCAGAGCAAGGCCTGATCGCGCGGCCCGAGCGCGTCGCGCAGCGAGCGGGCCCGGACCAGCGCGTCTGTCCACGACCGATGCCAGTCCTCTCCGGTCTCCCCGGGCAGGATGATGCCCTGCCACCGAACGTGGGCATTGCGCAGCACCGGCAGTGCAAAGCTGACATCCAACGCCGCGGCGTCCAGATACCGCGAGAGTGCCTGCACGGGATTGCCGTCACGTTCGGCTCGCACGCCGGCCAGATACGCTTTCACCGCCTCGGGGTCGTATCGCGCGAACGCATTCAGGCGATCGACATGCTCGCCCAGTTCGTCTCCCAAGAGCTCCCGCGCCAGCCGGCCCGCGAGGACGCTGAAGACCCGCGAGGCCGGCACCCGCAGCGTGCGGCTTGCCAGCTCCTCGCCATCGCGCACATCGTGGAGCCACGCGTTGACAACGAGCTCCGAATCCGCTTGAACCATCCGCCCGCTGAGGACGCGGCCTGCTCCAAAATGCGCAGCAAGGCGCCGCGGAGCATCGAGATCCACGTACTCCCCTCGGTCCTCCATCTCGGCGCGCTTCCGCAGGAGCGCCTCCGTCTCGACGGTCTGGAATCCCATATCCGTCGTGAGCGTCGCGTACATGAGGTCCGGAACGCCGTCCTCGAGGAGGCTCGCCATACTTGCATCGGTGGCGGTGACGTTGAACGGGAGTACGGCAATCTTGGCCGCGTCGAGGTCCCTTCGCTTCCAGTCCGTGGCCACGCGGTACCTGGCGTAGCCGACTGCACTGCCACCGACAGCGAGCAGCGCCACGGCGGCAATCCCCGCCCGCTGCGCCCAGCGCTTGACCCGCTCCCCCCGGAGCCACGTCCCAAGATCCACCTGCAGGGC
>JBDHDN010000473.1:0-3271 GCA_039591485.1 Gemmatimonadota bacterium | reverse complement strand
CGGATGTGCGGCTCCACCTCGACGGCGCGGAGCTGAGCGCATCCGGACCGGACATGAGTGGGAGTCGATCGTGGTCGGCCTCCTTCCGGCTGTCGGTACCCATCCGGACCGATCTCGCGTTGGAGAGCACCAACGGCGGCATCGCCATCGAGGATGTCGAGGGCGACATCGAGGCCCGAACGACCAACGGCGGAATCCGGGTCGAAGGGCTGGCAGGCACCGTCCGCGGACGGACGACCAACGGTGGGGTGACGGTCGCACTGACTGGCGACCGCTGGAGTGGGAGCGGACTGGACGTCCGAACCACCAATGGGGGCGTCACCGTGAGGGTGCCCGAAGGGTACTCAGCCCGGCTCGAAACGGGGACCACCAACGGAGGAATGACCGTCGACTTCCCCATTACGGTTCAGGGGCGTATCGGGCGACGTCTCAGCACCGATCTTGGCAGCGGAGGGCCTCCTGTCACGGCTGTGACGACCAACGGCGGTGTGACCATCACCCGTCCCGAGTGAGCTGGTGCATGAGGCCGTGGGGTGGGCATGCCCGCTCGCCCCACGCGCCGCAGGTTTGACTTCATCGCTCCACTGTGACGGTGAGGTAGCCGGGAGGAGGGTCGAACGCATCCGCCGCAAGTGCGCGGCGCTCGACCGCAGTGATCTCCGCAGCGGAGATGAGGCCCGCGTCGGCGTCGGCCGTCACGGTCCGTACTGGGAACCCCCGGTCGAGCAGCCGCAGGATCGAGCGGCCGGACTCCCCACTGCCGCTCAGTTCTTCGGACAGCAGCGCGAGATGTGCGAAGGTCCGCGTGAGATCGTCGAGCTCTGCCGTCAACCATGAGGCCTCGACGATCTCCGTACCGCGCCGCATCACCCAGCCGTCGCACAGGAAGCCGTTGACCTCGCGGGATTGGCCGATCTCGGAGATGTCCGGATCGTCGGGGAGGGCGTATCCGCCGATCGTGATCGTGTCGCCGGCCGTGCGCCCCCTCCACTCCACGATCAGCGTCTGCGCGGGGTCAACGACGCGATAGAGCCCCTCCGCGAAGTCGGCGATGAGGAACTCCGCCGTCCCCGAGGAATCACCGGCGGGTACGCTGCGCAGCCGGGATCCCGAGACGTAGTACGTCAGTTCGGTCCGTTCCACTGGTACCCCGGCTGTGTCGGCAAGCATCTGTAGGTCTGCCAGCGTGAGGTGGGGTAAACTCTCGGGCCGGGCGACAAGGGCAGCGCTGAGAGGAGCGGATTCCAGGTGCAGCTCGCGCATGGTCACGGAGCCCTCGAATGTCTGTGCTCCGAGCGCACGTGGTGCCGCTGCAGGCGCGGCCACGAGCAGGAGTGAGCGCACGAGGAGCAAGGTGACCGGAGCACCGCGGTAGACATGGGTCATGGACTGCCCCCAGCTGATCCGAGCCGACCGAGATCCGCCTCTGCGGCGATGAATCCGAAGGCGGGCCACTCCGGGCCGGTGCGGATCTCCTGCAACAAGGCAACGGCGCCGGCCGTATCGCCCAATGTCAGGCGCCAGTTCGCGATGCCGTATCCCAACGTCGCGCCGGCCAGGGCATCGCCAGTTCGCGCCATGCCGAGTAGCGAATCCGCTTCCAGCACGCCCTTGTAGGCGAGGAGCAGATGGTGGTACGTCCGGTTCTCGATGATGTCCCACTCCGACGTCACCGGTAGGAGCAGATCGGCCGCGTCGGCATACATGCCGAGTCGGCGCAGCGTCACGTTGAGCCAGTAGCGAGCCGCGATGTCCATGTCCGGGTTGGTCGCATATCGCAGGCACTCGCGGTAGGCGCTCGCCGCACGCGCGAAGTCGCCTCGCAGGTAGTGGGCCAGCCCAAGGTGATACCAGATATTGGTCTTCAGAGTGCTCGTGGGGATCCCTCGGTCGTTGGGCAGTCCGTCGGGCTCCACCCGATCCGGGGTGTCTCTCGTGAGCTGGGTCGCACGGAGCAGGTCCCCCAGGGCCCTGTCCAGCTCGCGAATCGTGATGTAGCGATGTCCGCGGTGCCGGAACAGCCGAGCGTCCGTCGGATGCCGCTCGATGCCCCATGAGTACACGTCGATGGCGCCCCGGTAATTGCCCCGGTAGGCGAGCCGCCGGCCGTACCAGATGATCGAGTCGGGATCTCCAGGCTGCCTCTCGTATGCGCCCCGGGCCCATGCCACCGCTGTATCGCGTGCGGACCGAAGGGCCGAGTCTAGGACCGGCGGTCCGAGCGTGTCGCCGAGCAGCGAAAGGGCCTGCACCGACGCAGGCTCGTGGGTGACAGCGATGGGTGTGTCGTGGGTTCGCTGCGCGGTACACCCTGTCAGCGTCAGGAGAATGAGCCGCGTGACGAGTCGATTCACAGTCAGGTCTCCTTGGGCTCGAAGCAGATCATCCGTCACCGACCGCAATCTCGCGCTGGCTGACGGCCACGGAACCGGACGAGGTGGCGACGCTCAGGGTGAGTAGGAAGGTACCTGACTGACCCGGCGGCAGCTCGAGCGTGATGGCGCCCGGAGCGGCGGCGGTCCTCGCTGGCCAGCTCATGGTCCATTCCAACTTGACCGGCGGCTCGCGCCCGGCGAGGCCGAGCCACTCGACCGCCCTCCGCAGGAAGCTGCGATCGCGCCGCTCCACGACGAGCGTCGCGCTCACAGGCTCGCGAACTGGTGCGTCGTAGACCTCCCAGAAGACGCTCACGCGCTCACCCTGCGCGAATGCTGCAGCGCCCCGCGTTATCCCGACCGCCTGCTCGAGCACCGCAGGCAGCACGGAGTCCGAACTAATCAGCAGTAGGTTCGAGATGGCCAGCCCCGGCACGCCGGACCCCAGGTCGAGCCAGCGCCGCAACCGAGCCGCAACAGAATCCGGCGTACGGAGCATCTCGACGCTCAAGATGCCCCGCCGGAGGGGCGCGGTTAGCACGATTCGGGCGACGGAGGAGTCCTCGGTAGCGGACCATCCGGAGAGCACGGTGTCGTGCGCGACGGCGAAGAAGGCGGCGGTCTCGACACGCGCTGGGGTACCTCCACCTGGGGCGGGGTGCGGCGCGACTGGGAATGCGGTCACGACGATTGCGTCGTCGGCGCGGGGAAAGACGGCGACCTGTGCGGCGAGCTCGGAGAACCGACGTGCGTAGGACGGCTGAAAGGACTCGTGTCTCCCGTCGAGCGGCCACGGCTGCGCCCCAGTACGGGGCAGTGAATCGAGGTACCGCCCGGGCGGCAAGAAGCTACGCCCGCTGCTCGACCGGTGGCCGATGACAGACGGCTGCCCGCTT
>JBDHDN010000472.1:0-3272 GCA_039591485.1 Gemmatimonadota bacterium | reverse complement strand
GCCGTGCGCGCAAGGATCTTGAGCGCGTTGAGCCCGTAGCTCACGAGGCTCCCGGCCACCCGTGACTGCCGCTCCTTGGTGTACGTGACCCGGATCGGCACCTCGACCACGCGGAGGTTCTTGAATACCAGGTCGAACAATGACTCCTGCGTGTAGGTGTGTTTGCCGAGCAGGTTGAGGTTCAACAGCGCCTCGCGGGAGTACGCACGGAAGCCACAGGACACGTCGCGCAACTGCTCGCCGAGCAGACGGTTCAGCAGCGAGGAGAAGAACAGGTTCCCCAAGTAGCGGATGCGCGGCATGGTTGCCGGCCGGCCGCCCTTGAGGAACCGGCTGCCCGTCACGACGTCCGCACGCCCCTCCCGCAGCGGCTCCAGCAGTTCGGGGATCTGCGCGGCGTCGAACTGCCCGTCGGCATCGATCGTGACCAGCGCATCAGCCCCTACTTCGAGCGCTTCCCGCACCGCCGTGTTGAACGCCTCACCCAACCCCAGATTGCGGCGGTGGCGGACCACTCGCGCTCCAGCCTCGCCCGCTACCTCGGCCGTGCGATCGGTAGATCCATCGTCTACGACGAACACCTCCACCGACGACACGCCCGGCAGCTCCCGCGGAAGCTGCGCGATGACACCGCCGAGCGTGGCCTCTTCGTTGAACGCCGGGATGGCGATGAGGACCTTCACCGAGGCGAGCCCCTTTCCGATAGATCGACTTGTGTTTCTCAAACATCGCCGGGGGACGATGAAGACTCCATGAAGGGCCGCTGAGCCCCTTCTATGGTATTGCGGATCAACAGGTTACGCAATCGGCAGCGGGCGCTGCTGCAGGCTCGGCCACCTTGCACGTTGTACGGTGCAGCTTGCAGCTACTCGACCCCGCCCCCTTCACCCTTCACCCCGAAACCCAGACGGCCCGGCCGAAGCCGAGCCGCCGCGTATTGCGCTGCCATCCGTTTCCACGGGTCTGCAGGGAGCGCTGCGCCCCGTACAGTGCCTACCGCAACTGGAACCCCCGGTCGTGCTGGTGGCACCCGCTCTTGCTGCAGGTAGCTCCGTTCTGGTGGTGGTTGCTGTCACCCCAGGAGCCTCCCGCCGCCGGATCATTGTGGTGCCGGCCAGCGTAAATCCCGCTGTGGCACATGTCGCAGAGATTCTCGCCCCAGGCAGGGTTCTGTCGCCCGCCTGGGCCTTCCGCATCGCAGAACGAGTGATCACCGGTGAGCGCCTCGAACCGGATATCGTACGACACGCTGTTACTGGGATTGGTGACCGCCGCCCGTATCAGCTTGAGGTTGGTTCCGCCCCAGGCGTTGAGCACGTTGCTGTGCGGCGAGTCCAGGTGGCACTCCACACACTGCACCTGGAAGGAGTAAGTGGTCCCATCGCCCGAGTCGTTGGGATCGTCGGTGTGATAGTCTGCCGGCGGGGCATTCCCGACCGGAGCGGCGGGGTTGTGACAGCTCATGCACAGCAGATCGTACGCGGCTGCTCGCGTGAGCGTGGGACCGCCGCCACCGTGCGCGAGGTGACAATAGTTCGCACATCCCTGGTGCCCGGTGAGCATCGCGGTGGCAGGCCGAGCCTCGAGCCATGCCGAGAGCACCACCGGTACCAGTGCCAACGAGAGGAAGACCAGTACGTGTCGACGGTTGGTCACGATCCACCTCCTACCTCGAACAACTCGATCCGCCCCGCGCGGTTGTTGCTGACGAACGCTCGACCAGCCTCGTCCACGGCGACGTCGAGCGGTAGCAGCATCTGACCGGGCTCCGTACCCGGCTCTCCGTGCGAGGCGAGAATGGCACCCGACTCCCGGTCGATCACCATCAACTGGCACGTCAGGGCGTCGACCAGGAGGATTCGCCCCTGGCCGTCGACCGCGATCCCCTGCGGCCGCGGGAACCGCGTCGTGCCCGAGATCGTCTTGCGCCGATTCCCGTCGTAGTCGAACACGTGGATGGTCGCGCCACCTCCGAACCCCACCAGCTTGCCGTAATCACTGACGAGGAGTTCTCCTCGGACGGGGTCGAGACCCATCGCGACCGGGTTCTGCAGCCCGAGAGCCGAGGCGGACCAGGTCGCCCGCCGCTCCCCGTCGATCGTGAACACCGAGATCGACTGCGCGCGGCTATCCAACACGAACACCACGTCCTTCGCGTCATCGACCTCGATGTCGGTCGGATACACGAATGCCCCCGGACCGCCGAGATCGTACATCCATTTGCCGGATGATTTGTAGACTCCGACCGAGGCCGTGCTGGTGCTCGCGAGGAACAGGCGGTTTGCACCCCAGGCCACACCGCTGATACCGACGTCGAACTGGAGCTCACGCGCCAGTAGCAGTTCGCCCTGATTCACCAAGTACTGAAAGACGATCCCCCGATAGTGGTCCGTCACGAGCAGGAAGTTTCGGGCGGGTCCTGCCCAGGTCAGGTGTCCCGGGCGTACCATCGGACCTGAGGAGCTCGTGCGGACGACCGCTTCGCGGTGGAGCGCGAACCCCTGATCGCTGCGCGGGGGATCGGCATCTAATCCCACCATTTTATCCTGCTGCCGCGCATCCGCGCAGCCGCTCAGCACAACCAACGCGACCGCCAAACACCTCGGTCTACTCATCGTCGTCCGCTTCATTCATCTCTCTCCCGTCTGTCTCCGGACTCGCCGAAGATGAGACTGCTCACCTTCTCCGCGGCGATTCCCTCCGGCTGCCCCTGGTTTTCAAGTCAAGCCAGCGGCACCACAGCAAAGGCAACACGAGTTGTCGGGTTGCAACTAAATCTCGCTCCCGAGAGCGTCACCTCAGCCCCCGGGAGCACGCCCCTGCCATCACAATCACATGAACTCCGCGTCGCGTTCAGCGTGACGCCGACACCACCGCGCCACAGTAGTCGCACGCAAGGAGTATGCTTTGGATAGCATGAAGTGCCCGTGAAGTGACCGTGAAACGCGACACGCGTCGTCGCACATCCCCGCTCGCGGTTGGCTCGGCACCCGCTCGGAACTACTCGCAGCGACCTACTCGGCGCCGCCCCGGAATGCCACCACGTCACTCGTGTGCTTGTTGGTGACGAGCACGTCGGGCCCCACGACCTCGACATCGAGCGGGAAGTCGAGCAGCGGCGCTCCGCCGTCGCGCCCGCCGAGCACGCGCACAGGCCATGTGAGACTCGCCTGGCGATCGTACACCAGCACCGCCGCGAGCAGGTTGTCCACGAGATAGATCCGTCCGCTCGCATCCACCGCAACCGACGCCGGCGTCGAGAAGCCACCGCT
>JBDHDN010000471.1:0-3274 GCA_039591485.1 Gemmatimonadota bacterium | reverse complement strand
GGTTGGCTGGTGAAGTCGAACGGGAACACGTCATTGCCCGCGCGAATCCGTGCCTCGTCCTCGGGGGTGAAGGCAATTCCCGAGCAGTCAAGGGTCTGTGCGCCGGGGTTGACCAAATTGTCGTTGAGGTAGAGGCACTGCTGCTCGTCTGCGGCGGCCAACGCACGTGCGTTCGTAATCAGCGGGTCGACGTTGCGGTATTGCTGTGTGTATCCGGACCACCCAGCGTTGAACGAGAGGGTCGGCAGCCACGTGGACTTGGCCGCCCGCTCGCTCGTCTGGGCCGCCGACGACTGGGCGCGCAGGGCCGTGAGATCGGGATTGGCTCTCTCCGCCTCGGCGAGCAGGTTCCCGAGCTGCCACGCGGGCTCGGTGATGGGGAACGTGTCGGTGAGCGAAACCTGGTTGGGGTCTTCCGGTGCCGGGAGGCCCATCAGTTGGAACAGCCGCAGCTTCTCGACGATCACGGCCTGCTCGTTGCGGAGCTGCAGCACCTCGGACTGGCCGAGCGCCACTTCGGCTTGCCGCACGTCGAGCATGGTGTTCTGGCCTACCTCGAACCGGGCCTGTGCCAGCCGCAGGAACTCCTCGTTACGGGTGACCTGCAGCTCCGCTAGCTGCACCTGGGCTTCGGCCTCGAGCACCAGCAGGTACTGGCCGCGGATCGTCGACTCGAGGCTCACCTCCTCGCCGCTCAAACGGGCCTCGGCTGCCCGGTGTTGGGCGTTGGCGACCGAGGGCTGCATCAGCGAGCGCCCCGACAGCTGCAGCGAGAGGTTGATGCCGTAGCTCGAGCCGATCGTCGAGGACTGCTGGACGAACTGCTCGGTGAGGAACGTCTGCGATCCGGCGCCTGAGTACCCCATCGATCCGTTCAGGAAGACGCTCGGAACGAACGAGGCGTATGCGTTACGCACTCCCCATCGCGTGCCGGTCAGGTCGTTAGCCGTTTGGCGTAGCAGTGGATTGTAGAGCCGTGCGAGATCCACCGCGTCCGCGAGCGTCAGCGCCGCCGGGATCTGCGGACGGTCCTGAGCATGCGTGACGGACGGCTGCAGGAGGCAGACCGCGGCGAGTGACAGCAGAATTCCCCGTATCATCATGCTGGCCTTGCTGTTCTGTGGTAGGTGACGTCCCATCCGACGTACGGACGGGAACGGCAAGAGGTTTCAACCCGAGACATCCGGGGTTGCACTTTGGCACGGTACCGGTGCACTGGTACCGTGCCAATCGTGGAAACTGTCTATTGGGAACGAGTTACGCGGATCACCGCTCCGGGGCCCGAAGAACCTGCATGCCCCGGTTGGGCCAGTCGACCTTGATCAACCTCCCGGAGTCGTCATACCAGGCTTCGACGGACTCTCCTGCAAACCGGAGGGAGAGGTGCTGCAGGGACAGGGTTGCCTCGTCGACGAGGGTCGACTCGACGCCTCGGTCCACGATCTCAAGCGGATCGCCGAGGGCGCCGTGGAGCGAGAGCCGCCGTCCCGCCCGCCCCGCGGGGGGACGGACCGCCAACGGGGCGAAGACCGAGTCATCGAGGACGATCGGGCGCTCACGCGCTGGATACTCCCGAGCCGACTCAGATGTCGCCGTGCCTCGGCGGACCGTGATGCGTCGGGGGCCGACCCCGACCGCCACCCGGAGGATATCCCCGTTGCCCACCTCGAGCCGGACCGAGGTGGGAAACGAGTCCGCGCCGAGCTCGACCACGCTCACCAGCGACCGATCCGGCCGGTCGGCTGGGTACAGGGCCGTGCTGGCAACGGTGAAGCCGGCAGCAGTCGCGGACGTCGTTCCATGCCGCACCGCAAATTCCTCCCGCCCCACGATCTCGCCGTCGTGCAGCACGAGGAGTACGCCGCGATCGATCGTCCGGGTCTGGGCACGGAGCCCTGCTGGGGTGACTGCCACAAACAGCGCGAGGGCGAACACGGTGAACCGGACGGGAGGTGAGATCGTGGTCATTCGCTGCCCGACTTAGGAAAGATGCGTGATGCGATGCGATGGTAGATATACCGGTACAGCTCCTCGCCGGTTCCGAACGTCGCCCGCGAGGGCCGCCCCACCGAGCCAGGACTGTCCTTGGGAATCCCGCCCCGCGCCCCACGGTGATACCGCCGCACGGCGCCGCGGTTTGCCTGAAAGTCTTTGGCCATGTCCATCCGCACCAGGGACTCGTCGACGAACAGCAGCAAGGACGTGTCCAGTTCCCCGCCGTGCACGACCGGGCGGTCTCGGCTGTCGAACGGCAACGGCACGGAGAAGATGTCGACGGTCCGGATGCGAGCCTCGCGTGTCTGGATCGTGCTCAACGCCTCCTGATGGGGATCCTGCCCGTGCGCCGTGAGGATGATGAACTCCTCGGCACCTCCTGCCTCCCACGACCCGATCAGGTCGTTCATCAGACGGTGGAGCGTCTTGAAGTGTAGCGTTGCCGCACCCGGGAAGTGACTCACCGTCGGAGCGTTCACGCCATATTCTATAGTTGGCGCCCGCAGCACCTGGAACTCGGCGGACAGATCGTCCGCGAGCCGCTCGACGATGATCGTGTCGCAGCCGAGAGGGAGATGTGGGCCGTGCTGTTCGGTCGTCCCGACCGGGACGATCAGCCGAGGATCGCGTGAGAGGTGCCGCCGGACTTCGTCCGGCGTCAGACGCTTGATCAGGAGAGGCTGCGCTTGAGCCGGGGTCGCGTCCGTCATTGGGAGCTCGCTGTGGTCGCGGAGGCCGCCCTGGCGGCGGTCTGGCTGCGTGAGCCGTCCTTCTGGCTCGCGCTGGCGGTCGTCCTGATCGCGGCGATCGCGGCCACGACTGCCGTGGTCACGCGCCGGACTGGACCAATCGTGACGACCGTCGTTGCGGTGCTTGCGGCCGTGGCCGTGCTCTCGGTGTCCCTCAGCGTCCGAAGCGTCGAGCGACGCTGGCCCGAGGTGCGAGAGGCGCTGATCCTCGACGCCAGCCGCAGTCTGGATGCCTCGCTCGCGGCGGTCGTTGCGCTCGCGCGCAACTCGGCCGACCACGCGGCCACGCTCATCGATTTGCCGCGCTCGACGGCGTTGGAGCGACTCCAATCCGGTCTGGACGATGCACCGCCGGAGCACGGTGCCGTGGTGCTGGACGGCGCCGGCCTGCCCTGGATCTGGGGCGGGCGCCATCGCCTCGACGTCGGTCCGAACCCGGAGGAGCTGTCCGCGCACATCACTCCATTCTACGTCGTGCTCGAGGCGCGTCGCCAGGTCGGTGCCTACACGGCACTCGGGCGTGTCGTGCT
>JBDHDN010000470.1:0-3302 GCA_039591485.1 Gemmatimonadota bacterium | reverse complement strand
AGTGACGTGGACCCGCACATTCCCCTCGAGCGGGTCGAAGAGACGGCAACGGTGCTCACCGGCCTCGGCGGCGAGGTGACGAAGCGGATCTATCCCGGCTTGGGGCACACCGTCAACCGCGACGAATTGGATCGCGCCCGCGCGATGCTCGCGCAGATCGTCGGCACCGCCTAGCCTGGCCCGACTCCGGTGGATCGCGGGTGGCTGACGGCATTTGCTTCTGTACCTGTCGCAGTTACGTTCACCGCCCCGGATCCTTCCCCTGTACACGGAGTGGTACGGCATGAGCGACGGCGCATTCGACTTCCAGGCGATTCTCGCCTCCCTGTCGGACCTGGTGGCCCAGTGGGGGCTCAAGCTGCTCGGCGCGCTTGCCGTGTTCGTCATCGGTCGCATCGTGGCCGGCTGGGCGCGCCGTGCCATCCAGAGGTTGCTCGAGCGCAGTGCGATCGACGCCACGCTGGTGCCGTTCGTCACCGGGATCACGTACTACCTGCTGTTGGCGTTCGTGATCATCGCGGCGCTCGGCATGGCCGGCGTCCAGACGGCGTCGGTGATCGCGGTACTCGGTGCTGCCGGACTCGCGGTGGGGCTTGCCCTCCAGGGAACGCTGGGCAACTTCGCCTCCGGCGTCATGCTGCTTGTGTTCCGGCCCTTCAGGGTCGGCGATTTCATCGAGGCGGCCGGTGTGGCAGGGAGCGTGCAGGCGATCAACATCTTCACGACCAGGCTCAACACGCCCGACAACGTGGGCATCGTAATCCCGAACTCGGCCGTGTCGGGCGAGATCATCAAGAACTACGCGGCGAACGAGACGAGGCGGATCGACCTCGTGGCTGGCATCGCCTACGACGATGACATCGGCCTCGCCATCCGCACCCTTCAGGGCATCCTCGATGCCGATGAGCGGGTGCTGCGGGATCCCGCGCCGACCATTGCCGTGAGCGAGCTCGGTGACTCATCGGTGAACATCGTCGTGCGGCCGTGGTGCAAGCGCGAGGACTACTGGGGTCTGCGTTTCGACCTCACGCGAACGATGAAGGAGCAGCTCGAAGCGGCGGGGTGCACGATCCCGTTCCCGCAGCGTGACGTGCACGTCTACGAGGTGAACGGCAGCGCAGCGTAAGGATGACACAGGGGGCCGGCGGACCCGACCGCGGGCCCCCGGCTACGTCTGGGCGGGGACTGCCAAGAACGCCAGCACGCTGTTCGATTCACTGCGGACCTGGTCAATGAGCTCGCGCGCTTGCCGCACATCGCCGGACGAGCCGGCCCGTTCGATCTGGTTCAGCAGCTCGGCCAGGTTCTTTGCGCGGATCGTCGCCGCAGCCGACTTATAGGCGTGTGCTGCCATCCGGATCCCGTCCGGCTGCCCCTCGGTCACCGCCTGCTCGAGGTCGGACATTCTCCCGGGCGCATCCTCGGCGAACACGTCGAGGATACGGTCTGCCGTTTCCTCGATACCGGCTTCGCGCATGACGCGCTGGAACTCGGCGAGGTTGACAGGGGTCGTCTCGCGCGACGGAGGCTTGCCCGCCCGCGCTGCCGGCGTCGCTGCGCCGAGGGACTCGACCATCCGTACGAGCTCCTGTGGGCGGAACGGCTTGGTGATACATCCATCCATCCCGGCCGCGCTGTAGTGGCCTTCCAGGCCGAACGCGATGTGCGCGGTCATGGCGATGATGGGTGTGGCGGCGGTCTCCGGCAGCGCGCGTAGCTCTGCCGTGGTGCTCACCCCGTCCAGCTCCGGCATCTCGAGGTCGAGCACGATGACGTCGTACCGCTGCGCATGAGCCGCGTCGAGCGCGAGCCGTCCGTTATCCACGGCGTCCACTGCGTGTCCCTGCTTCTCGAGAATCGCCGCCGCCACTTGTCGGTTCACCTCATTGTCCTCTGCGATAAGGACGCGCAGCCGTCGGCGGCGCTCCTCGACCGAGTGGCGGGTAACGAGGCCGTCACCGGGGAGGGAGAGCAGGGTCGCCGACACGGCATTCACCAGCTCGTCCCTCGAGATCGGCTTCGCGAAGTAGCCGTGAATGCCGAGCTGGCGGCACCGCTGACCGTCGCCGCGACGCCCGGCACCGGTCAGCATGAGCACGTGCAACCCGCGTAACTGGTTGTCCTCCAGGATCGACTGGGCAACGTCGAATCCGTCGTGCCCGCCGATCCAGCCGTCGAGGATGACCAGATCGAATGGCTGGCCGGTAGCGGCCGCCTCCTTCAGGGTTGCCAGTGCCCGGCTCGGCTCGGCCAGCGTCTCTGCCCGGATGCCAGTCCCGGTCAGGGTGTCGACGAGAAAGGCGGCCGAGGCGGTGTTGTCATCGATCACGAGCACGCGGGTCTGTGTGAGGTCCGCGCGTGCGCCCACGGACTCGGGTTCCTCCTCCGCCACGGGTGCCACGGCAACCCGACAGACGAACTCGCTGCCAACACCCACGGTGCTCGTCACCGTGATCCGTCCCCCCATGAGGACCGCCAGCTGCTGCGCGATGGGGAGCCCGAGGCCCGTGCCGCCATACTGTCGGGCAGTCGACGGATCCGCCTGCGCGAACTCCTCGAAGATGGCGTCGATCCGATTGGGCGGTATCCCGATACCGGTATCGCGGACGGTGAACCGGACCACGAGATCGCCGTTGCGCATGCCCGCCGAGCTGACGTCGACGGAGACCCCGCCTTCATGGGTGAAGGTGATCGCGTTGCCGATCAGGTTGGTGAGGATCTGGCGCAGGCGGCTCGGATCTCCCCGGACCATGCGTGGGAGGTCGGGGTCGACAGTGTACGTGAGCTCGATCCGTCGCTCGAAGGCCCGAACCGCGAGAAGCTGCACGGTCGAGTCGACCAGGGCGGTGAGATCGAACGGGATCGCCTCGAGCTCTACTCGGTCACTGCGGAGTTTGGCGAAATCGAGGATGTCGTTGACGAGCCCGAGCAGCGACTCCGCCGAGATCTGGATCAGCTTGACGGACCGCTGCTGTGCCGCCGAGAGCTCCGTGTCGAGCAGGAGCTCGACGAGGCCGATGATGCCGTTCATCGGTGTGCGCAGCTCATGGCTCACGTGCGCCAGCACGCCCAAGTGGCCATTGACGTTCTGGTCGCTCATCTGCGGCCTTCGCGGCATCTGGGGTCGGGCCTCACGATCCTGTCTCATCCGAGCGGGTCAGGACGCATCATAGGACTGTGGTCTGCCATTGTCGATGGGCGCACCGGTGCCGCCCACCATTAGAATGTGAGGCCGCCGGCGATCGTAATGGCGAAGTACCGGTAGCCTGCTCCCCCGGCGGTGAAGCTCTGGAGCCCGGCGT
>JBDHDN010000469.1:0-3566 GCA_039591485.1 Gemmatimonadota bacterium | reverse complement strand
GTCGTCCGATGAGCGCAGGCGTTCTCTATCTCATGGTCATCACTGGGATGACGGTCACGGACGTTACGGCGAGCCTGCGTGACCAGGATGATATCAGAGCTCGAATTGTGAGCGCCACAAACACCTTGATGGGGCGTGAGGACGCCCCGCTGACCAAGGAGACACTCGTCGGCGCCATTCACGAGTTGCTGCACATAGCAGCGGCCGTGACTCCCGACAGCCAATACAAGGCGGAGATTCAAGACCGCATTGCCGTGGCGATACCTGTCTTTCGCTTACCGGATGATGACCGATGGCCGGAAGTACCAGGCGCCGCAGGAGCTCGACGAGTTCGTCACCGCTGCCGAGCTGCAGGAAAAGACGATGCGATACGTGGAGCACGTGGTCACGCAGAGCCTTCGGTCTCTCGAAGACGGAGATAGACAGAGTACGGCCAGACTTCTCCTCGAAATCGTCCTGTTGACCGTTACTCCCCACCCGGGATAGCAACCGTGCAGAGCGCGGAGAGCTCCGCGCAGGAGCTCCGGCACTCCTGCAGGATTCCCTCAGAGCCCCCGAGCGTGACGCGGCGTGCGCGGCCTCAGGCTTCTTGTCCACGGATGGCAACGTGGCGCCTACCCGACCGAAGGGGTCTCACACAATTCGAAGCGAAAACGGCAAGGTCACGACGCTCTTCACCGTCGAGTGTCCGGATCATGTTGTCGACTGGCTCGGAGGTCGGCTGACGAAAGGGCCGTGTTCTTCAGGGACGAAGGGCGCAGCCGCCGGGACTCAACAGTGGGCATCGTGAGGCGTGACCTGATGTCCGGACGAGAGACGGATCTCTATCGCGAGATCGCTCCACCGCCGGCGGCACGACTTGCGCGCTCACCGGACGGTCGCTTGTTGGCGTTTTGCATGTGGGATCGGCACACCGACACGGACCCGCTCAATGTCATGTCACTGTCGGCGAGACATACCGCCGTTTCCCGATGGGCGTCCTTCCCACTGGCCTCCGACGAGCGTTCATCGCCACGACGGAATCCGGCTGGGAGGCTTGGAGAATCACGGCGCTGCTCGCAAGGAGGTGAGAGTGAGCGCACGCGAGAGAGGCGAAGATGACGTGGCTTGAGGTTCGGCGTCTTTCCGACCTCCCTAGCCACGCTCTCAAAAGGCCCGTAGCTTGGCGAAGCTCCGCCCTGGAGTGCGGAGCTGACTGAACCGCTTCTTTCACGCGGAGGCGACCGTGGCCAAGCCCAAGATCACACCAACGGACAACGGCCCCTACTTGATTGAAGGAACCGATGCCGTCGTGCGTTACACCGATGGAAAGACGTTTCCGATTCGGGGCAAGGCCGCCCTGTGCCGATGTGGCGGATCCAAAAACAAACCGTTTTGCGATGGAACCCACAAGCGCAACGGTTTCTCGAGCGCAAAGGACCCCAGTCGGGTTCCGGACAAACTCGAAGACCACCCGGGCGTGGGCATCACCATTCACGACAACCGCGGGCTGTGTGCGCACGCCGGGCGATGCACGGACGGGCTCCCGGTGGTCTTTCGCCTGGGCCAGGAGCCGTGGATTGCGGCGGGTGCCGCCGATGCGGAGACCATCACCAAGACGATTGAGCAGTGCCCGTCAGGGGCGCTGTCGTACAGCATCAACGACAGACTGTATCGAGACCGCGGCGGAGATCCGATCGTGGCTCTGGCACCGAACGGCCCGTACGTCATTCGCGGTGGGGTTGAGTTGGCGAACACCGAGCTCAACCAAGGCGGCACGACGGACCACATGACCCTCTGTCGCTGCGGCGCATCGCAGAATAAGCCGTTCTGTAGCGGAGCGCACTGGAACGTGCAGTTCGACGAAGACGCGCCCGCGCACTAGACCAACGCCTGCGCGCCGTGCAGGACAGCATGAGGGGAGGCAGCGCGAGGCAGTCGGCGAAAGGGCAGGACGCCGGGACGCTCCTCCCGCCTTGCCGATCTACCGTCTTGCCGTCTGTTCTCGCAGGCCCGGCAGGACTCGTTGCGAAGCAGAGCGAGGATCGGCCGAAGGCTGACCGTACCTCCACCTGCACCCCCCTCCTCTTTGGACTTCGGTGCTCGTCGTCCCGACCAGTCCCGTCCTGCCCCGTCTGGTCCCGCCTTGGCCGCAGCCAGTGCGATGCTACGGATAGCACCACCGGCTCCCCCCACCGCCCTATGCCACCAAAGCGGGATGGACTCGTCGTGTCACATCGAGCACCTTCGCGATGTTGGGTTCCCTGGTCTGTAGTTGGCAAAGCAACTGCGGCTGCATTCGAGGCCCACGAAGCTCTGCCGACAACCCTCAGGACCGCGCCGGTGTCAAACGATGCAAACGCACAGGGAGGCCAGGGTGGAGAGCACACTCGATTCTCCGACGCCTGCCGGAACGGCTCACGCACCGGCGCACGGATTCACCGTCATTGGCATAGTGTTGGTGTTGGCTAGCTGCACGGCTGAGCCGCAGGGTGCCGGGTGGGTGACCGTGCGAGACACCGTCGGTGATACGGTGATCGTGCGAACGGTGAGCGGGAACGCGTGGGGCGCTGCCGCTCGCCTAGTAGCCGATCTCACGATTGGTCAGCCCGACGGACCTGACGAGTACCTAATCGGTCGGGTCGCGTCGATCGCGGTCGGTCCCAACGGCGATCTCTACGTGTTCGACTCCCACGTCCGCGCTCTCCGCCAATACGCGCCGGACGGTCGCCTCATCCGGAGTATCGGCCGCGAAGGCGCAGGTCCCGGAGAGTTCCGCGCGCCTGACGCCGGGCTGGCTGTCCTTCCCGACGGCCGCCTGCTGCTCCGCGACCCCGGGAACGGCCGAATCAACGTGTACGCTGATGACGGCACACCACTGACTAGTTGGCGGCTGCCGGGCGGACTATCGACGACGCGGCCCCTGTTTACCGACACGGTGGGCAACGCGTACACGCGGTTCATCCTCGATTCCGACGTGGCAGCCACGGACTACCGGTACGGCCTCCGTCGCTACGGGCCCGATGGCGACACCGGGACGTCCCTTGCGGCACCAGTGCTCGCCTACGAGACGCCGACCCTCGTTGCGACTCGGCGGTTCGGTGACCGCGTCGGGCATCGAACGGTGACGGTGCCGTTCACACCGGGCACGTCGTGGACCCTGAGCCCGCTCGGGTACTTCGTCGCGGGCTTGTCGACGCGGTATGCGGTGGACCTCCTGATCGGCCCCGATCGCGTGCTGCGCATCGAGCGGGCCGAGTGGGAGCCGGTGCGGGTGTCCGACGGCGAACGCCACGAGCAGGAGCGTTACTGGACGGCGTTCCTGCGCGACTTCGAGCCGGGCTGGCGGTGGAACAGCGATCCCATTCCGGACACCAAACCGCCGTTCAGCGACATCTTCGTGGCACGGGAAGGCCGCCTCTGGGTCCAGGTACCGCGCCCCGCGTATCAGCGAGCGGACGCCGCCGACCTCATCCGGGAGGCGGAAGGCAACCGCTTCCCGGCCCGCACGTGGGTCGAGCCCGTGGCGTTCGACGTCTTCGAGTCCGACGGCCGGTATCTGGGTCTCGTGACGACGCCGCGCGGCT
>JBDHDN010000468.1:0-3310 GCA_039591485.1 Gemmatimonadota bacterium | reverse complement strand
CCTCTCGTTCGAGATGGTTCGCACGCTCGTCAATCGGCTGCCCGTGATGGTCACGCCGCGCTGGGTACGCACTGCGACCCAGCCCATCGCCATCGAGGATCTCATCGCGTACCTCGTCGCGGCGCTCGACGTGCAGCTCGACGGCAGCGCGGTGTTCGAGATCGGTGGCGCGGATCGGGTTTCCTACGGCGGGATCATGCAGGAGTACGCGCGGCAGCGAGGGCTGAAGCGACTGATGATCCCGGTGCCCGTCCTGAGTCCCTGGTTATCGGCGCGCTGGCTGGGGCTCATCACACCGCTCTACGCGCGGGTGGGCCGTAAGATGCTCGACAGCGTCCGGAACCCGACCGTGGTCGAAGACGACCGGGCGCTCGAGGTCTTCCCGGTGAGGCCTCGCGGAATCGCCGAGGCGGTGGAGCGGGCCCTGCGCTCGGAGGATCGCATCATCGCAGAAACGCGCTGGTCCGATGCGCTCTCATCCAAAGGGGCAGCGCGGAGCTGGGCGGGCACCAAGTTTCTCTCGCGCATCGTGGATTCCCGAACGATACATGTTGACCGCGCACCTGCCGAGGCCTTTGCGCCGATTCGCCGCATCGGCGGGGAGGTCGGCTGGTACTACGGCGACTGGCTGTGGCGAATACGGGGATTCCTCGATCTGCTGGTCGGCGGAGCAGGTACACGCAGGGGCCGGCGCGATCCCGAACACGCGCGGCCCGGCGACACGATCGATTTCTGGCGGGTCGAGACCGTGGAACCCGATCGCAGACTCGGGCTCCAGGCGGAGATGAAGCTTCCGGGGAGGGCGTGGCTGGAGTTCGACGTCACGCCCGATGCCGACGGGAGCGTGATCCGCCAGACGGCGGTCTTCGATCCTGTCGGGCTGCTCGGCTTGGCGTACTGGTACGCGCTCTACCCCGTGCACGCGTTCGTCTTCAAGGGAATGCTCGACGGAATCGCGCGCGCGACAGGCGGTGTGCGGCCGCCTGCATACCAACGTTCCGCCTCGGACCCGGCTACCGGCCACATCGCGGACTGACCGGCCTGGAACCACCCGGGAGGGACTGTCGACCTACGGAAGCGCCGTACGCTCGTGCCGGCCGTCCGGCCTGCCCTACGGCTTCTCCAACCTGAAGTTGATCGCACCGTCGACGCCGTCGAGCAGTACGCGGATCGACCACGTACCGCTGGCGCCGGCGGGTGTGGTGGAAGTGCCGCTGGCGGCGAGGCTCCGTCCGAAGATCGTCGTGCCGAGCGCATCGCGAACCTCCAGGGTCGCGCGGCCGGCGGTGACGTTGGACGACACGTTGACGTTTGCGCTGGTCCCGGTGTTCTGCCACGAGTAGATCAGCGACTGCTTGACGTTCTGCATCGCAGTCGCCTGCCACTCGAACGTGTCGACCTCGTTCGTGACTTCGAGCTGGTTGTCGGGGCCGAGCAGGTTGCCACTGCCGCAGGCAGCGGAGGCCAGAAGGGCGACCAGCACAGCGACGGGGATGCGTGTCCAGAAACCACCACGACTCTGCATTCGTACGCTCCATCCACCGGGGGGAATGCGTGCACGCTCGGTATGATCCGGCCGATCGCCTCATGCACGCGGGATTCAAGTATACCCACTCAAGATCGCGGGACGCACGAGCAGAACGACCGGGTGCAGGGCCGTCCGGTGGTCACGGCTCCCCGAACTTCGTATCGAACTCCACACCGCATTGCTCGAGGAACCTCGTCGGCAACTCGCCGCCGGCGAAGATCGCAACGACGTCGTTCGCGAGCTCGTGCTCACACTGGCGCTGATCCCGATAGATCACGCTGGCCGGCCCGATCCGGAGGAGATTGGTGGACCAGAGGACATCCACACGCCCAAGGCGTTGCGCTTCCTCGATACGCTGCAGGTTACCGGGCTTGACCCGATTGAATCGATCGCGGCGATAGGACAGCGATACCCTGGTGCCTCGTTGCTCACCGAATGCGAGCGCGGCCTCGACGGCTGAATCCCCGCCACCGACCACGAGGATGCGATCGTTCAGGAACGCCTCCGGCTCCCGGAGCGAGTAAACGACCTTCGGGAGCTCCTCGCCCGGGACGCCTAGCTTACGCGGCACACCGCGGCGCCCGATGGCCAAGACGACCTGTTTCGCCCGATACGTCCGCCGCGAGCTGGCGACCTCGAAGCCGCCCGGTATGGCAACGACGTTCCGGACCGCCTCCTCGGTGCGGACCTCGACACCGGTCTTAGTAATGATGTCCTCCCACAGCGCGACGAGATCCTCCTTCAAGATCTCGCGGTACGACAGGCGCCCGTATCCGGGTACCTTCACCGGGGCAGTCATGACCAGCTTCTTGCGCGGGTAGTAGCGGACGGTGCCCCCGACGTCCTCTTGCTCGAGCGTCGCGTACGTCAGACCGCGATGGATACAGTTCACCGACGCCGAGAGGCCCGCCGGGCCGCAGCCGACGATGAGCACGTCGAGCATGCCGGCAGGGGCCCGGGGCAGCCGTGCGATCCCGGCAATGCACTGCCGTCCCTGCTCGAACGCATTCCGGATGAGCCCCATCCCCCCCAACTCTCCGATGACATAGAGTCCCGGAACGTTCGTTTCGAAGTTCTCTCTGATGCGGGGGATCTCGACACCCCGTTGCTCGCTTCCGAAGACCAACTGGATCGCCTCCATGGGGCAGGCGCGCTCGCACAGTCCATGACCCACGCAGCGCGCCGGGCTTACCACCACGGCCTGTCCGTGCCGGATACCGAGCACGTCGTGCTCGGGGCACGCGTCCATGCAGCTCCCCGAACCGATGCAGGCCTCTGCGATGACCACAGGGTGCAGCGAGACCGGCTGGTCCAGTCCGTACCGGAGCGCCGTGCTGCTCGCAACCTCCGTATGCTGCTCCCGGCGCCGCTGTCTGGCATAGAACGGCACGAAGACGAGGATGACGAGTATCCCAGCGATGATGCTGACCGTGAGCACATCCGGTGTCATCAGAAGCTCGTCCAGATGCTCGCGTACAGGCCGTTGGAGCGGAGATTCTCTCCCCGCTGAATCCGCGTTTGGAGACTCGCATACGCCCGAGCACCGAGCGGGAGGGTGACACCCAACAACCCGGCATGTGACGTGATGGTGGGACCGTACAGCTCGCTGCGCGACAGTTCGTAGCTTCCACGGATCTCGCCGCGTCCGATCGCTTTCGTCAGCCCCGCGGTCGCACGGATCACGCCTCCCGCCGTCTGCGTCCAGTACGATCCGCTTGCGTGCAGGCCGAGCCCGAACGCCCCGGTCCGTCTCACGCTGAATGAGGCCGCATAGGTCATATT
>JBDHDN010000467.1:0-7326 GCA_039591485.1 Gemmatimonadota bacterium | reverse complement strand
AGGTCGCGAAGGGTGTCGCCCAGGATCTCCAGGATCGCTACGAACTGGTGCTGCGCGGTCGGGCACCGCTCGCCCTGTATCCCGTTCTGGCCGGTGCCTGTGGGCACTGCTTCACTGCGGTACCGCTGCATCGGCGCCAGAAGCTCTTGAGTGGAGAGTCGATCGAGGCCTGCGAGGCGTGCGGCGTGCTGCTCTATCACGAAGCTGAGTGATCGCCTCAGGCTCGCGCTGGATCGTCGCCCCGGAGGCGGACGCGGTCGCGACCGAGACGCTGGCGAGTGCTCTCAGCCTTCCGCCGACCCTCGCCGCACTCTTGGTCCAGCGGGGCCTCGCGGATCCGGGGCGGGCGCGGGACTTCCTGCGGCCACGTCTCGAGACCCTCACCGATCCGGACAGTCTCGACGGGCTCGCCGATGCCGTCGAGTTGATCGCCGGCGCACTGGAGAGCGGCCGCCGGATCCTCGTCCACGGTGACTACGATGTCGACGGGCAGTGCTCGACGGCGATGCTCACGCGGGTCCTGCGAGCAGCCGGCGGCGACGTCACGCCTTTCGTGCCGCACCGGGTTCGTGACGGATACGACTTCGGTCCGGCCGGTCTTCAGGCTGCACGCGATGCCGACGCGGGGCTCATTCTCACATGCGACTGCGGTACCACGGCGGTCGAGAGTATTCGGCAGGCGAGAGCCGAGGGGCGCACGGTGATCGTCACTGATCACCATCTGCCGGGTGCGGTCGCACCTGCCGACGTGATCGTCAATCCGCAGAAGCCGGGCTGCCGCTCGGAGCTCAAGCAGCTTTGCGGGGCCGGCGTCGCCTTCAAGCTCGTGCAGGCGTTGGTGCCGGTATTGCACCTGCCCGAGCACTTCGCGTGGCACCTTCTCGATCTCGTGGCTCTCGCCACGGTGGCTGATGTGGTTCCCCTGGTCGGGGAGAACCGCACCCTCGTGCGGTTCGGACTCAAGCTCATGAAGACGTCCCGCTGGCCCGGCGTGCGCGCGCTCGTAGAGACGGCGGGGCTCGGCGGCAAGGAGATCCGTGCCGGCCACGTGGGGTTCATCCTCGCTCCCCGGCTCAATGCTGCCGGGCGGATCGGCGACGCCATGGACGGCGTGCGACTCCTACTCGGAGGCCCTGCTGGACGAGGCTGTCGAGATGGTTGAGGAGCACGTGGACCTGGGCCGGGAATACGGACTCGTGCTTGCCCAGGAGGGGTGGCACGCCGGCGTGATCGGGCTCGTGGCGTCACGCATCGTCGAGCGGTACGGTCGCCCGACCGTGCTCGTCGCCATCGAGGGTGACGTGGGCAAAGGATCCGGGCGCAGCATCGGGGGCTTCGACCTCCACGCCGCCCTGACCGAGTGCGCCCCGCTGCTCAGTCGCTACGGCGGGCACCGTATGGCGGCCGGGCTCACGATCGAACGCGGGCGGCTCGACGCTTTTCGTGAGGCGTTCAACGGGGTGGCACGCGCGTGGCTGAGCGAGGACGACCTCGTCCCCGTGCGGCGCATCGACGTCGTCGCCTCAGTCGCCGATCTCGACGACGATCTCGAGCGCCTGCTGCGGCATCTCGAACCGTGTGGAATGGGGAATCCGAAGCCCGTTCTGGGCGTGGTGCGCGGCAGCGTGCGGTCGGGAAAGGTGGTCGGAGCGAACCACCTGCGATTCACTCTCGACGACGGCACGGGCACCATTCCCGCCATCGCGTTCAACTGGGCCGACCGGGTCGAAGCCGCGTGGCGCGAGGCCCCAGTGGACGTGGCCGTGCAACTCGATCGAAACGAGTGGCGCGGAGGTAGCACGCTTCAGGCCCGGGTCGTGGACATCCGGCCGTCAGCCTGATCCCGCGGATGCGCATCATCGCCGGTGAGCTGAAGGGGCGCCGCATCGCGCGGCCTGACGATCCCAGAGTTCGCCCGATCACCGACCGCCTCAAGGAGGCCTGGTTCGGCGTCCTCGGCCAACGGGTGCTCGGCGCCTCGGTGGTCGACCTGTTCGCCGGTTCGGGTGCCCTTGGGCTCGAGGCGCTGTCCCGGGGAGCTGCGGCGGTGGACTTCGTGGAGTTCTCGCCGCGCTCCCTCGAGGCGCTCCGCCGGAACATCGCAGATCTCGGCGTGGCCGACCGGGTGCAGGTGCGCCGCGCCGACGCGCTGCGCTTCGCTGGCCGACTCGAGCGGACGGCCTACGACCTCGCGCTGGCCGATCCTCCGTTCTCGACGGATCACGCGGAGCGTCTGGTCGCTATCTTCCGTGAGCATCCGTTCGCGTCCACACTCACATTGCAGCACCGGGCGGATCGCGTGATTGAAGGCGACGACGTTCGTCGGTACGGCACGCACGCCATCACCTTCCTGTTTGCGCCATGACGAGAAGAGCGATCTACCCCGGTTCTTTCGATCCCGTGACCCTCGGCCATGAGGATATCATCCGCCGCAGCCTCCATCTCGTCGACGAGGTGCTCGTGGCGGTGGCGGTCAATCCGGCCAAGGAGCCGCTGTTCACGCTGGCCGAACGGGTGGAACTGCTGCGGGAGGTGATGGACGGCGAGCCGCGTGTACGCATCGTGAGCTTCGAGGGCCTGCTGGCCAGGTTCGCCAGCGAGTACCAGGCGCCACTCATCATCCGTGGTCTGCGCGCCGTTACCGACTTCGACTACGAGTCGCAGATGGCGCTGATGAACCGACAGCTCTATCCCGAGCTGGAGACCGTCTTCCTCGTGCCCGCCCTGCACCTCACGTATCTCAGCTCGAGCCTCGTCAAGGAGATTGCCCGGCTGAGTGGCGACGTCTCGAGCTTCGTACAGCCGGTAGTCGAGCGGGCCCTGGTCGCGCGATTCGCCTCGTGAGCTACCGCGATGCGCTACGGGGGAGGGCGGCAGCGCTCGGCCGCCGGGTGATCCTCGCGGAGGGTTGGGATGAGCGCGTGCGGCGGGCGGCGGAGCAGTTGGAGCGGGATCGCATCGCTCACGTCAGCGTGCTCGACCGCTCCATGGCGGGCGATCCTCGGCTTCCACGCGTGGCCGACCTGCTCCAGCGCCGCAAACCCGACAAGGTGCGTAATGCTGCACATGCGCGGGAACTGGGAGCGGACCCGGTGCGCTTCGCTGCCGCGTTGCTCGCGCTCGGCGAAGCCGACGCGGCGGTCGCGGGTGCCACCTGCCCGACGCCGGACGTGCTGCGGGCAGGACTGTGGGCGCTGGGACCGGCTCAGGGGATCGAAACCGTGTCGAGCGCCTTCTACATGGCCCTCGCCGCCGAGAGCTTGCCCGCTGAGGTGATCGGTGACGAGACCGTGGACGGAGATCTCGTGCTCACGTTCACGGACGCCGGCGTCGTGCCCGATCCTACGGCCGAACAGCTGGCCGAGATCGCGGCGGCTGCGGCGCGCGACCGATCGTGCGTCGTCGGCGACGAGCCCCGTGTGGCGTTCCTGTCCTTCTCGACCAAGGGAAGCGCCGAGCACGATCGGGTGGACAAGGTGCGGCGCGGGCTCCAGCGGTTCCGGGAGATCGAGCCCGGGTTGGCGGCCGATGGCGAGCTGCAGGGCGACGCGGCCCTGGTGCCGGCGATCGCTCAGCGGAAGGCACCGGACTCCCCGCTCGGCGGACGTGCCAATGTCCTGGTGTTCCCCGATCTTGACAGCGGCAACATCGCGTACAAACTGGTGCAGCGGCTGGCGAATGCGCGGGCTGCGGGACCCATCGTTCAAGGCCTCGCACGGCCATTGATGGATCTGTCCCGCGGCGCCGTTGCCGACGACGTCGTCGACGTCGCCTGTATCGGACTCCTCAAATCCGGCCGATCATGACTCGGCACGTGGAGGCAGCATGAGTTTCACGGTCCGCAAGGACGAGGCAAGGGGTGTGGTCATCCTCGGCGTCGACGGACAGCTGATCGTCGGTAACCGCCACGATCTCAAGCAGAAGATCCTGGATGCGGTGGAAGCCGGCGAGCGCAAGTTCGTCATCGATTTCACCCAGACAGGCTACATCGACTCCTCCGGGCTCGGAGTGCTCGTCTCGCTTGCGAAGAAAGTCCGCGAGGCAGGAGGCGATCTCCGGCTGGCGGGCCTGAACGACGATCTGCGCACCCTCTTCGAGCTCACGAAGCTCGACACGCTCTTCACGCTCGTGGATTCGGTCGGGGAGGCCGTCGCGGCGTTCTGAGCTGGTGAGCGCTCCCGCCCGCCTAATCGTCGACCGCCACGAGCTCCCTCAGCTCGGGGCACAGGGGCAAGCTGTCGAGCTCTCCCTGCGCATCCCCACCGACCTGCGGGTCGTTGAGGAGGCGGTCGATCTCGTGGCTCGGCACTGTCTCGCCAGCGGCGTCAGTCCTCGGGCCGCTCGCTTGATCCGGCCAAGACGGTCGAGGTGCGGGTGCGCCTCGACGAGGACACCGTCCGGCTGCACGTGACTGACGAGGGTGCGGGCTTCGATCCTGCTGCCATTCCCGACCCGACCGAAGGTGACCCGGCCGGTGCGGACCAGGGGCGAGGGTTGTTCCTGATCCGCCAGCTCGTGGACGACGTCCGCTTCAACGAACGGGGAAATGCCATCTGCATGACCATGCGCCGCGCTTAGAGCGCCTCGACACCGTCATCCAGTCGCTCGGTAGCATGTTCGGCTGTCGCGTGAGGCTGTGGCGTGCCGGCCGCGGGCGCCTGCGGCCCGTGCTCGGTTCCGAGGAAGGGGACCCGCCGCAGGCGCGCATCGACGACCACGGGTTCGTCGAGCCCACCGATCCCTCGCGGCCCTTGGTCCGTATTCCGGGGCTCAACGGCTACTGGTGCGAGCTGGTGGCCGCTGGATCGCCCCAGGCCGATGCGGCAGAGCGTCTGGTCCCGCTCATCGCGCAGTTGCTGGACAGCGAGCGGGAGACCCTCGCGCTCGCAAAGCAGCTGGCCTCCCGCTACGAAGAGATCGAGTTGCTGTACACGATCGCCGAAGTCCTGGGCCAGACGACGCGTGTCGACCACGCCGGCGAGACCATCCTCCAGGCGGTGAGCACGGTGGTCGGGGCGCGTCGTGCCTCGCTCTACTTGCACGACGAGTCCGCAAAGCTCCTGCGTCCAATCGCTTCGATCGGCAGGCCGGTTGCCGAGCTGCCGCCCGTGGCGATCGACGACCGAGACTCCGTGGCGGCGCAGGCGTACCGCTCGGGAGCGCCGGTGACGTACGATCCGCGCCACTCGGCCGGTCGCGCCCCGTTCGACGATCGTCGCGGCTACCTGGGGAGCGCGTATCTCTCCGTCCCCGTGACGTTCCGGGGCAAAGCGGCAGAAGCCCATCCCGTTGGCGTGCTCAACCTGACGGACCGCGTCGGGGCCGATGCGTTCAGCGGGGGTGAACAGCGCCTCGTGCGCGCGGTGGCTGCTCAGATCGGGGCGGCCCTCGAGCACGCACGGTTGGTCGAGCGAGACGTCGTACGGCAGCGTATCAATCGCGAGCTGGAGCTCGCACACGGCCTGCAACTCAAGCTGCTCACGTCGCCCGAGGTACTGGGATCCGGGGTCGACGTCGCGGCCCGCTGCATCCCGGCCCGGAGCGTAGGAGGCGATTTCTATCACTTCGTCCGTTTGCCGGGTGGCCGCATCGGGGTGATGCTCGGCGACGTGTCGTCATCGGGGTTCTCGGCGGCACTGATCATGGCGCTCGTCCTGTCCGCGGCCGGTATCCACGCGGCGGAGGTCGCGTCGCCCGACGGAACCCTGCGGCGGCTCCTGGACTCGGTCGAACAGGACCTGCGGGAGACGGAGATGCACCTGTCGCTGTTCTACGGCGTGATCGATGCTCGGGCGGGGGTGCTGCGCTATGCCAATGCGGGCCACCCGTACGCGTTCCGACTCGGTCGCGGCAACCGCGTGGAGCGGCTGCACGCCATCTCTCCGCCGCTAGGACTTGCAAGCCGCGATGCCATCACCGCGGCAGAGACCCACTGGAGCGCCTCGGAGGACCGGCTGCTCCTATTCTCGGATGGTATCGTCGAGGCGCGCGACGACGAAGGAGCGCAGTTCGGCGAGGAGCGCGTCCTCGCGATTGCTCGCCACCACGAGCACCGCTCGAGTGCCGAGCTCGTGGAGGGCATTCTCGCGGCGACGAGCGCGTTCGAGTCGGTGGCCCGCGACGACCGCGCCGTGTTGGCCCTCAGGGTCTGAGTGGGACGCCGGCTCGGACAGCACTTCCTGTTCGACCCGACGATCCTCGACCGGATCGTCGATGCCCTCGAGCCGACACCTCACGATGTCGTCCTCGAGATCGGTCCCGGGCGTGGCACGTTGACACGGCGGCTGGTGCCGCGTGTGTCCCGGGTCCTCGCCATCGAAGCCGATCCTGGCCTCGCGGACCGGCTCGGGCGCGATTCCGCCCTCATGGACGCTCTCACGCTCGTGTCGGGCGATGCGCTTGCCGTCGACTGGCATCGCCTCGTCCACGATGCGGATGCCGAGCGCTTCAAGGTCGTCGGCAACATCCCGTACTACATCACGTCGCCGCTCATCGAACGAGCGCTCCGACCGCCGTTGCCTCAGGTGGTCGTGTTCCTGGTACAGCGGGATCGGCTCATCCCGCTGGATCGTCCGCTGATCGTACCGGCGGAGCACCCGGCGTTCAGAGGGTTCGTCCAATCACTGTTCAGCCGGAGGCGTAAGCAGCTGGCCAATGCGCTGCGCGTGGCAACGGGGCTGGATCGGGACGGAGCCTCGCAGGCGCTCGTCGATCTTGGCATAGCGCCGACGGCCCGACCCGAGCAGGTGTCGGTCGAGCGGATCGCGGCGCTGTTTCGGCTGATTCGGCCGTCCGTTGAGCCCGAACCAGGGCCACAGGTAGATTCCGGCGCATGAACCGTGTTCACGTCACCAGCGAGGTCGGCGCGCTGCGCTCGGTGCTGATCCACTCGCCGGGGCGTGAGCTCCAGGCAGTCACCCCCGACACGCGTACCCAGTACCTCTACGACGACATCATTGACGTCCAGTTCGCCCGCCGAGAGCACACGCGGCTGCAGCAGGTGCTGCGGCGCTTCAGTGAGGTGCACGAGGTCAAAGACCTGCTCAGAGACGTGCTCGAGCGGCCCGATGCCCGCGAGTTCCTGAGCACGCGGACGCAGGACCGGCTGCACTCCAACCAAGTGGAACGCATGCTCGCCGACATGTCGTCCGAGGAGCTCGCGACCCTCCTGATCGAGGGCGGTGAGGAGGAAGGTGGGCCAATCGCCCGCTGTCTGAACGCGGGAGGATACACCTTCCCGCCCGCGCCGAATCTGTTCTTCACACGGGACATCGGCGTCGTGATCGGCGAGCAGGTGGTGATCGGCTCCATGCGCCATTCCGCCCG
>JBDHDN010000466.1:0-3339 GCA_039591485.1 Gemmatimonadota bacterium | reverse complement strand
GCCTCCCTGATTCGCGGCATCTCCGCGACGAACATGGCGCCGCTGGGGCTCGGCTCGAGGTGCAGCCGACCGCCGTGCACCTCCTCGAAGATGCGATGTGCGAGTGCCAGGCCGATCCCCCAACCCCCCGTCTTCGTCGTCACGCCGGGCTCGAACAGCGTGGATCGCACCTCGGGTGGGATGCCGGGACCGTCGTCCTCGACCCGCACCACCGCCAACTTCTCCGTTTCCTCGACGGTGACCTGGATCTCACCTCCGCGGCCGCTCAGTGCATCGAGGGCGTTACGCACCAGCGATTCGAGCGCCCACTCGATCAACACGGCGTCTCCCCGCAGATACGGTCCCGCCGTCGGCGCATCGACCGTGAGCACAATCGCGTTGGCGTGCTTCGGCAGTCGCGGTCGGAAGTAGCTCGCGACCCGCTCGGCAATCGCTCCGAGCGGCACGCGGTCGCGACGCATTGGCCGGCCGATTCGCTCGAAGCGGCGGGCCACCCGATCCAGCCGCTCGAGGTCGTCGCGCAGGTGCTGCGCAATCTCGCCAGGTGCCGAGGTGCCGTCGGCCAGTCGGTCGACCCACGCTTCGGCGCTCATCAGCGGTGTTCCAAGCTGGTGCGCGGACTCACGTGCCATCGCGACCCAGAGGCGGTCCCGGTCGCGGTTCACGGCGATTCGGTACGCCCAGATACTGGCAAGCACCGCGGCAAGGAGGACACCAGCCTGGAACACGGCGAGGCGGTTCAGCTGGCCCGCCACCGGGAGCGCCCCATGGTGCAGACTCCCGACCCCAGGCACGTCGGTCGGCGGATGCGCGTCGTCGAGATCTGCCACGTACCGGCGCACGCGGGGATCGTCGAGACTGTCGGCCCGGATGGGGAGGTTGGCAGCGAGCGTTACTGCTCCGTCCGCATCAGTGATCACGAGGGGAATACCCGAGGCCGTGATGTCCGGAACGATGGCCAGCAGCGCGGCCGGGCCGGCATCGGGCGACGGGTCGGCCAGCGCTGCCGTTACCCGTGCGTACAATCGCGACGTCTCACGCGCCTGCGCACGCAGATGCCCGGCGACAACCCACCACTGCCACGCGGAGACGCCAGTGAAGAGGACGATCAGGGTGAGTGCGATCGCCGGTCCGAACCGGCGCAGCTGGGCGACCAGCCTACGAGGGCGCACGGGGCGACAGGCGCTCCTTGCCGAAATACGGAACCAGCGCGTCAGGGATCCGGACGCTGCCGTCAGCCTCCTGATTGTTCTCGAGCAGAGCGATCAGCGTGCGCGGCAAGGCCACCCCCGACGCGTTGAGGGTATGCACGTACTCTGGCTTCGCGCCGCTCTCGGGACGGAACCGGATGTTCGCGCGGCGTGCCTGAAAATCCGTGAACGTGCTCGCGCTCGATGCTTCGAGCCACTTGCTTACACCTGCTGCCCAGACCTCCAGGTCGTATGTCTTGGCGCTGGCGAATCCCAGATCGCCGGTGGCGAGAATGACGACGCGGTAGGGAATGTGGAGACGCTCGAGGATCGCACAGGCGTGGGAGAGCATCAGCTCGTGCTCACCCGGAGAGCGCGCCGGCTGCGAGAACCGCACTAGCTCTACCTTGTCGAACTGGTGCACCCGAATCAGTCCACGCGTGTCCTTCCCCGCTGCTCCGGCCTCGCGTCGGAAACAGGGGGTATAGGCAACGTAGCCGAGCGGCAGCTCATCGGCGCGCAGCAGCTCGCCGGCGTGGATGTTCGTGACTGGTACCTCCGCCGTGGGAATGAGGTACAGGCCGTCAGCGGTGACGTACATGTCGTCTGCGAGCGTGGGCAGCTGGCCCGTTCCGCGCGCCGTCTCGGCCGTGACCAGAAACGGTGGAGCCATCTCGAGGTAGCCGTGTTCGGTCGTGTGCACGTCGAGCATGAAGCTCACGAGCGCGCGGTTGAGCCGCGCACCGTCGCCGATGAAGAGTGGAAAGCCGCTACCCGAGATCTTCGCTCCCCGAGGAAGATCCAGAATGCCCAGCTTCTCGCCCAGCTCCCAGTGCGGTCGCGGTTCGAAGTCGAATGAGGGTACCTCACCCCACGACCGAACCACGATGTTCGCGCCCTCGTCTCCATCGGGCACGTCCGCGTCCGGGAGGTTGGGCAGCTGGAGAAGCTGAGCGTGAAGTGCGTCCTCCACCGAGCGCAGGTCGCTGTCCAGTTCTCTGATGGCTGCACTGACGCCCTTGAGCCGCGTGATGAGGGATGACGCGTCCCGTTGATCGCGCTTCAGGCGCGCAACCTCCTCGGACGCTCGATTGCGCTCTGCCTTCAGCGTCTCCACTTCCTGAAGGAGGGAACGACGTCGCCCGTCGAGCTCGAGGAGATCGTCCACGACGGAGCCGTAGGCCGCCGATCGGCGCTCGAGCGCCCGACGCACCGTGTCAGGGGACTCGCGGATGAGACGCAGGTCGATCACGGCTCAGTCGACCGGGATGCCCTCGACCAGATCGCGGTAGCCACAGTTGAGGTTGGCCATTAGCCGCAAGGTGACGGTGCGGGCGGCGCCGTCGATCTCAAGGATCTCTATCTTTGCATAGCGAGGGAGCGACCCGACCGTGATCGGACAGCCGATGGAACTCGACCGCGACCGCCCGACGAGCACGGTGCCTTCGGAAACGACTCGCATGGAGTCGGTCACGTAGTCTTCGAGCGGCGCCCGGGTGACGTCGTCAAACGACTCCGACATGAGCAGCGTACCCGCCGTGGCGCTGCCCCCCAAGAGACCGGAGGGGATCATTACCGCCACGCCGTCCGGTTCGATATCGAAGCCGAGGTCGAACACGTCGGCCAGCTCCGGACGGACCGGGATGCCACCGAGGAGATCAAGGGCGGAAGGCGTGCCGATATCCGTCCCGTTGAGCGCCCAGAGCCTGACCGTGTCGATGGTGTTCTCGATGGTAGCATCGGGAAGGCCGATGTCACCCCCGCAGCCGGAGGCGACAGCGCCGCCGAGCCCCACGCACAGCACAGATAACGATAGACGCCGCATCATGATTCGCCGAACACTACCGTTGCTCCTGGAGCCGGTCAAGCCGACGCTGCTCGCTTGACTTCGTCATCCTGCACTCCTAGCTTGGCGCCCATGTCGACCATTCGTGACGTGGTGCGCGCCCTCGGAGCGCGGGAGGGGATCGAGGCGATCATTCTCCTCGGGCGCGACGGGCTGCCAATCGACTCGTACATCGAGGACGGGTTCGATACCGAGCGCCTCGCCGCGCTCGTCCCGGGGCTCGTTTCCGCGTGCGATCAGCTCGGCGAGGCCGCAGATCGCGGGGCGTTCGGTACGAGCCTGGTCGAGTTCGATCGTGGGATC
>JBDHDN010000465.1:0-3360 GCA_039591485.1 Gemmatimonadota bacterium | reverse complement strand
TTGATCTCGGCTAGGGATGCTCCGGCCTGCATGAACGCCACGTACAATTGCCGCATGATGACCGCGGCGGTGCGTACCTGCGAGAGATCGTCGTACAGCTTGAACGCGAGCCACATCGCCTGGTGCGGCAGCAGCCCGAAGCGGGGATCGACTGGCAGCTTGAAAATCGACGCCGGCGTCTTTGCCGCCACCTCCTCAATATCTACGCCGCCCGCCGGGCTGACCATCATCACCGGTCGCTGGGACGCCCGGTCGACGATCACCCCGACATAGCTCTCGCTCGCGATGTCGGTCGCCGGTACCACCAGGACCTTCTCGACGGTGAGCCCCTTGATCTGCATGCCAAGGATCGCCTTCGCGCACTTGCGGGCTTCGGCCGGGTCCTTGGCGAGCTTGACCCCGCCCGCCTTGCCACGTCCACCCGTGTGTACCTGTGCTTTCACCACCACCGCTTGGCCGAGGCGCTCTGCAATTGCCTTGGCTTCATCTGCTGTCGTCGCCACATCGCCCGCGGGCACCGGTATCCCGGCGGCCTTCAGTAGCGCGCGCGCCTGATATTCGTGGAGGTTCACGTACTCGCTCCTGTGATGGTCGTTCCCGTCTCACCGCGGATCGCTTGGAGTCCCAAGTTCAAGTCCGCGATCACCGCCCGCTGCCCGCCACCTCGGAGAAACCCGACAGCCGCCTCGACTTTCGGCCGCATGCTGCCCACGCCCAGCGCTCCGCCGCGGAGCATGGCCTCCGCTTCGTCGAGGCTCATCCGCCGGATCGGCGTCGCGTCTGCCGTACCCCAGTCGCGGTATACCGCATCGACATCGGTCAGGATCAGCAGGGTGTCCGCGCCCAGGCGGGTACCGAGGATCGCCGCGACTCGGTCCTTGTCAACCACGGCATCCACTCCCTCCCACCCCAGAGTCCTGTCGAAATAGACGGGCGGGCCGCCGCCGCCGGACGCGATCACGATCTTGCCCTCGAACACGAGCTTTCGTACCGCGTCCGCTTCCACCACGTCTGTGGGAACTGGGCTGGGCGCAAGCCGTCGCCAGCGACCGCGCGCGTCCTGCCCAACCGCAGCGCCGCGCGCGCGAAGCCGCTCGACCAGGCCGGACTCGAGGGCATGACCGATGGGTTTCGTCGGCTTCTGGAGTGCGGCATCGTCGACATCGATCGCGGTCTGGGTAATGACCGTGAGGACTTCGCGGTCCGTCCCGGCGTTGAGGAGGGCATTCTGCAATGACTGCTGGATCATGTACCCGATCCAGCCGGCGGTCGCCGCTACCAGCACGCCGAGCGGGAGCGGTGCGATCCGATGGTGCGCCGCCTCGTTGCGCTCGAGCGCGTCGCCGACCTGCGGACCGTTTCCGTGGACGATTGCGATCTGCCACCCGTCCTGCGCGAGGGCAACGACCGCGGTCAGTGACTGTCGCGTGTGGCGAAACTGGGTGTGGATCTCTGCCCGTTCCCCCGCCGGCGCCAGCGCGTTGCCGCCCAGCGCGACCACGATCCTCCCCGGCACGTCCGTCATGGCGCGTGCAAGCTAGCTGTTGCCCGGGTACCCAGCAAGCCGCTCATGGTGTCGTATCGCCCCTGCCGACGAGCAACCCGCGCAGCTCCTCGTACGCGCGCCCAAACGCCGACCAGTCGCCTGCCTTGCGCGCGGCATCCATGCGCTGAAACCAGCCTCGCGCCCGCACCCACTCGGGGGAAACACGTCCCCCCTGCCTTCCGGCAAGTCCGAGCGCGGCCGCGGCCTCTCCGAAACTCGCTCCGTTGCCGACGGCACCTGCGAAACTGAGTGCGACGTCCTCCAACCGCGGCGCCGCACCCGGTTCCTCGCCCGACACATATAGAGACTGCAGGCCTAGCATTCCGAGCGGAGTCGGCAGCAGGCGCACGGGGCCCTCAATGCCCGTCAGCTCTCCCCTGACCCGCGAGAACTGCCGCACCAACTGGCCCGGACCCATCAGTTCGTCGGCACCGTCGACCCGGAAGAGCTCGACGACGGGCGCGGCGTCGCGCACCGTCGCGTCGAGCAGGCCGGCCAGCATGCCGGATTCCCTCTCCTCTAGGGGCACCAGAAGCCGCAACCGAGCCACCGTGTCGGCTGCCGTTGTCCCAACCCACCAGTAGGCCTCGTGCCCCAGCGGCGCGCCGTCCGCGACGGGGGGCACCAGGGGGCGGCGGACGAGGACGGCGCCGAAGTTGACCCGCTGCAGCAGCGGGACGATTGCCGCCAACATCTCTTCCGGATACGGCAGATTGCGCTCGAGCGCGGGGGGCAGTTGCGCCGCCGGCTTGATGAGCTCGGGTACCCGCTGCGCCCAGGCGGTGCTGAGCGGATCGGCATCGCGCGTCAAGTACAGCGACACGGATCCCGAGTGTGCATCCACCACTCCGATCAGCGACGACCGGAGGTAACGAACGGTGTGATTTCGCCAACGCACCCGCGGCGCCAGGGGAAACGCATCTGCGGACACGTACCCGTTGGCCACCCACTGCAGCCGCCCATGTACGACCAGCGCCCGCGGGCGTCCGAATCTGGCGAAGGGTGCGAACCGCTCCAGCCGGGTAATCACATCGCGGTGCCACACGACGCGTCCAGATGGCGCGATCCGGTCCGACAGTGCAAGCGCAGGACTCTGCAGCGCCCAAGCCAGAGCGAGCCGGCGGGCGCGCCCGCCGGCTTCGACGCCACGCCGCGCGCTACCTTGCTCGAGAACCGCAAAATCCACGAACCCGGGCGCAACCAGTACCGTGTCGTCCTCGAGAGTCCGGACGTACTCGACACCCGAGGTGCCCGCTTCCGGATCGGCCGGATCCGTGACGAAGACCGGGAGCCCCGACCCCGCAATGGAATGGGCGTGCACGGCTACGACTCCACGACCCGTCGCCAGAGACCCGAGGTGCACGGACTCCCAGGTCACCTCGACGCCCGCATCGCGCGCGGCGAGCACATCGACGACCCGCGCAGCAACATACAGTGGCACGACGCCGGTGCCGTCGGCGTCGGGATATGCGCCCAAACTGGCATCCGTGAACGCGTCGTAGACCTGCTCCGCGGCGAGGCGGTTGAGCAGCACCGTTACCGCGAAGCCGTCCCACAGCACTGGCCGCGGCACGGATTGGCTCAGTGCCTGTTGTGTCTGCTCGCCCTCGGTCCGGTAGGGCGTGTGCTCTTCAACGTGGACGCCATAGGCAAGTTGTTCGAACTGTCGACGCCGCACCTCGACGTCGGGGATCCGCAGCTCATCCGTCGAGCGCAGAGCCGCTGCGAACGACGGCACCAGATAGTGACCCGCGAATGACGACCCGCCCAACATCAGCCAGGGTAGCACCACCAGACTGAACCGGGCCGTCCAT
>JBDHDN010000464.1:0-3369 GCA_039591485.1 Gemmatimonadota bacterium | reverse complement strand
GAGGTTGACATATCCGGCATAGTCCATCGCGTCCAACTGGCGGAAGATTGCGGGGATGGGCATCGCGCCTTCACCGACGATGCACTGGCTGTCCCGGTCCTTCAGGTCCTTCAGGTCCTTGGCGTGCACGTCCAGCACCCGCTCGCCCGCCTCGGCGAGGGCCTCTACGATGTCCACTCCAGTACGGGTCGTATGTCCGAGGTCCACGCACAATCCGACCCGCGGATCCATGTCGCGGACAAACGGGAGCGCGTCACCAGGGCCGGGGAAGTAGGCGTCTTCCGGCCCGTGGTTGTGGATCGCGACCTTGACGTCGTACTCCTGCACGAACCGCTCGATGCGGGGGAGGGTGGACGGCGTTGGTGCGATGACCATCAGTGGCATGCCGGCGGCCTTCGCGTACTCGAAGTACGTCCGGATGTCGTCGTCGTCGTCCTGCTGGAGCGTGATCACGCCGCCACCCACGATGGTCAGACCGGCGCCTGCGAATGCCTCGCGACCGGCGGCGAGCTCCTCCCGCGTGCTCTCGTACGGGAGGTGAAACGACTTGATGCTCACGTACTGTGTGCGGAGCGCCCGGATGGCCGCGATGGCGTCGTCCCGAGCGAGCTCGCGCAGCGAGTAGCTCGCGACGCCCAGTCTGATGCCCTGTGAGCCGGTCGGTGCGGCACGTCGTACCGCACCCGAGGCGGTGACGGGGAGCGTGAGTCCGGCAGCACCGACCGCGGCCGCCTTGAGGAAGTTTCTCCGGGTCTCGTGATACTCGGTCACGGTCACACCTGCGCTTCCCAGCCGGGCTCGTACTCCCGGCTCCACAGAGCCATTGCCTCCGCGTCGTGCACGATCCGCCCGGTGTGCGGATCGCAGTCGACGGTACGTCCGGTCCGCTGCGCGATGTTGCCGAGGTGGCACAGGAGCTGTGTCTTGTGTCCCTCGTCGATGGGTGATGTCGGGTTCTCCTCTCCCCGAATCGCAGCGAGGAAGTTCGCGAGGTGCAGGTCGGTCAGGCTGCCGCCACCGCGGGTATCGAGGGAATCGACTGTCTCTCCCCGGATCCGCCGCGCCACCTCGTTGTTGTCGAGGTCGTAGATCACGTAGCCGGAGCGGTCGATGATCGCGGTACCTGCCGTCCCATGGATCGAGGCGCCGCGACCGCGGTCCTCGACGGGACGCCCGTTGCAGCTCCGTCCTTCCCAGCTGATGGTCGCCCCGCCGGCAAACTCGAACGAGGCGACTTGTGTGTCGGGACACTCCCAATCGTCATCGAAGTGATATCGGCCGCCCGCCGACGTGACCTTGGTCGGGAAATCCACCCCGAGTGCCCACCGGCACACGTCGATCTCGTGTGTGCCGTTGTTGCAGATCTCCCCGGTCCCCCAGTGCCAGAACCAGTGCCAGTTGTAGTGGACCACGTTGTCCCGGTACGGTGTGCGCGGGGCTGGTCCCTGCCACAGCTCGTAGTCGAGCCAGTCGGGAACAGGCGCCGGTTTCCCACGACCGATGCTGCCACGGGTATTGCCGTACCAGGCGCGGGCATAATAGGGCCGACCGATGACACCGTCGCGGATCTGGCCGATCACGTCGATGGATGCGGGAGCAGAGCGCTGCTGGTTGCCCATCTGCACGACGCGCCGGTAGCGCTGCTGCGCCTCGACGAGCAGTTCGCCTTCGCGCGGATTGTGGCTGCACGGTTTCTCGACGTACACGTGCTTGCCTGCCTGGAGAGCGAGCAGGGCCGCCGGCGCGTGCCAGTGGTCGGGTGCCGCGATCGCCAGCGCATCGAGCGCCGGATCGTCGAGCGCTCGGCGGAAGTCGGTGATGCCCGTGGGAATCCGCTCCTGCATCGTCGTGACGTCGGCCACCGTCTGCTCGACTGCGCGCGTGTCCACGTCGCAGATGTACTGCACCTGCGCTCCGACGCGCGCGAGCGACGTGGCCAGCTCGTTGCCCCGGCTGTTGACGCCCATGACGGCGACGATGACGGCGTCGCTCGCCCGTGACCCCGTACGCTGTGGCGAGAAGCCTCCCAATGCGGTCAGACCGAGGGCGGCGCTCCCGCCCTGCCGAACGAAGCTGCGGCGGTCCATGGTGTCGGTCATGGCGTGATCTCCCGGATTCTGATGTTGCGGAACCAGACATCGTCGCCATGATCCTGGAGCACGATGTGTCCGTCCCGTTGGTCCGTGAATCCCTCGATCGCGTGATACTTGCTGGCGACAAACGCCGAGTCGAACGCCGGGCTCCCACGATCGAACGCGACCACGCGGACCCCATTCAGCCAGTGCTCGCCGTGACCGTCGGCGAACACGATGCGTGCCTCGTTCCACGAGCCGACGGGGCGAAGCGGCGTGTCCGGTGGGGCCGGGACGAGGTCGTACAGCGCACCCGCAGTACGGGTCGGACCGTTCTGCGCGTCGGGGTGCAGCGCATCATCCAGGATCTGGTACTCGAAGCCGAGGGCGGCATGGACCGGCGGCATGCTGGTCGACATGGCTTCGGAGACGTTGTACTTGATGCCGCTGTTGGCCCCCGGGCTCACCTTCCACTCGAGCAGCAACTCGAAGTCGCGGAAGGTGGCGATGGTCATGATGTCTCCGCCCTCGAGCGGCTGCCCGTCGGCCGCCGTCGGCACGGTCCCGCCGGCCACCTTGCGGATCGTCCCATCCTCGACGACCCAGTGCCCGGCGGGCACCGAGTCCAGCCCGACCCCGCGCCATCCTGCGAAGGACTCTCCGTCGAACAGCGGGGTCCACTCCCCTGCCTCGACCCGTTGCTCCGGAGCTCGGCACGCGACGAGCGCCACGGTCAGCAGGAGCATCGAGCGAACGGCCGTCATCATGCTCACTCCTCTCGGTGAACGAGGTCCGCGAACTCCACGTAGCGCTTCCCCCGTATCGCTTCGTTGCCCCGTGCGACGGCGAGCGCCGACGCCCATCCGACCCGCTCGTCCGCGAATGGGCGGGTAGCGGTACGGACGCTGTCGACGAAGGCGGCGACGGCGAGCAGGTTGGGGTTTCCCATCTCGTCCTGCGGGATCTCGATGGGAAGGCCCGGCCCACGGTACGGCATGTCGCCGCTCGTGCTCAGCGTTGCGCTCGTGTGGACCCCTCGCTCGACGAGTTCTTGAGGGACGGCCGAGTTGGCGCGCGCCGGCTCGTAGTAGAAGGCGCCGTCTTCGAGGGTGAGCTTCACCGATCCGCCCGTGCCGTAGATGTTGACCTGGTACCCCACGTTGTGGTTCCCGATGATCGAGCTGAACACGTGGGTGCCCCCGCTGGGGTACGTGAAGACCGCCTGCACATTGTCGAAGATCTCGCGGCCGTCGGGATAGAACGTGATGTCGCCAGTACCGATCACGCTCGTCGGTCC
>JBDHDN010000463.1:0-3409 GCA_039591485.1 Gemmatimonadota bacterium | reverse complement strand
GGCTTGAGAGGCGGCTCCACTGGGAGTACGGCGACCAGCTGAATCTCGATGCCCGGGAGGAGGGCCGATAATGGACCGCGGACTCGTGACCCTGATCGGAATGAGCATCGCGTACGCGGCATCACTGCTCGGCATGCTGCTCGCCCTCTGGGCCTGGCGTCGCGGCCGAGGGCCCCGCGCGGGCGGGGAGGAGCGATGAGTCCTCTGCTCCAGGTGGCTGCCGAGCGACTTCCGGCGGAGACGCCAATCGGGGGACCGCTCTGGACCTACGTGGTGCCGGCCCTGTTGTTGCTGGTGGCATCCGCGGGAACGTGGCTTCTCTATCGCCGGTTCTCCTCGCAGGAGGGAGGCGGCGACAGAAACTGAGCGGCGCCGGCGCATCCCGTACGACGCACGTGCACCCGCATGGGCCATGCGGGCCCCCGGCCTCGCGGGGCGAAGCCCGGCTCGTTACATTTCCCTCAGCGTAAACGCAAGTCAATAAACATGTTAGATCGTGTCGCGTCCGTCGCCACGCGCGTGGGTCGTTCCGGCACGGTTGCGCGATCGTGACACAGGACGTGCCGGTCGCGAGTAACTTGAACGCCTGGCAGAGAGTCCCTGCGGTGGAGGACCTGATGGTGGAGAGGGCAGACAGGGCGGCGTGGCCGAGGGTGGCGGCGATCGACGTAGGGACGAATACGATCCGTCTGGTCGTCGCAGAGGTCGAGCCCGACGGCAACTACCGGGTGTTGGACGAGGAGCGCGCCATGACCCGGCTGGGCCGCGGTCTGTACGCCACCGGCCGGCTGAGCCGCGCCTCGGTCGAGCGGTCGCTCGAGACACTGTGCAAGATGTGCGCGATCGCCGAGGGGTTCGAGGTGCTGGAGCTGCGCGCGGTCGCCACCAGCGCGTTGCGCGAGGCCGCGAACGGCGCGGCGTTCCGGCAGGCGGCCCAGCGTCGCTGCGGGCTGCGCATCGAGGTCATCTCGGCTGAGGAAGAGGCCGAGTTCGCCGTACGCAGCGTCATGCGCCACTTCCACCTCGAGTCTCCGTCCCTCGCCATCGTGGACATCGGCGGCGGCAGCATGGAGGTGGTACTGGTGGCCGAAGGGGTGGTCAACCAGGTCCACTCGCTGCCGCTCGGCGCCGTGCGTCTCACCGAGGAGTTCGGCAAGTCCGATCCACTCAAGGAAAAGCACTGGAGGAAGCTCAAGAAGGCGGTGGACCGAACGATCAAGGACGAGATCGGGCGGCCGCCGTTCTACCCTGACGTGATGGTGGGGAGCGGCGGGACCTTCACCAACATCGGCGAGATGATCCAGTGCGAGCGCGAGGGGCGTTTCGGGCCGATCCGGGGCTACGAGGTGGCCCGTGCGGATCTCGACCGCCTGGTGGCACGGCTCAGGGAAACGCCGCTCGGGGCGCGGCGGCGCCTCTGCGGCCTCAACCCGAAGCGGGCCGACATCATGCCGGTCGGAGCGACCGCCGTGGCCCGCCTCGCGCGGAAGCTTGGCTCGCAGCGCATCGTCGTCAACGACCGCGGGATCCGGGATGGGCTGCTGCAGGCGATGATCGAGGAACTCGGTGCGGCTGGCGCTCCGGCGGTGCTGCCGGCGCCAGATCGGATTCAGTGGGTGCGGGAGTTCGCGCGCAAGTGTCGGTCGAATGAGCGACACTGCGGCCAGGTGGCGCGGCTCTCGGTGGCGCTGTTCGATGCGCTGCGCGAGCCCTTCGAGATCGCGTCGGCGGGCCGCGACATACTCGAAGCAGCGGCCTTACTGCACGACGTCGGTTACCTGGTCAATCACGCGAAGCACCACAAACACGCGTACCATCTCATCATGCACGGCGATCTGCGCGGCTTCTCGCCGGGGGACGTGGAGCTGATTGCGAACGTCGCGCGGTACCACCGGCGCGCGGTGCCCAAGAAGTCGCACGAGAACTTCGCGCGGCTCGATCGCCCGGACCGCGAGCTGGTACGCCAGTTGAGCGGTATCCTCCGGGTGGCCGACGGGCTCGATCGGACCCACGCGCAGGCGATCGAGCGGCTGGAGGTGGCGGTAAAGGAGGGGGTCGTCCGCGTCGGCATGGTGGCCTCGGAGCATCCACACGTCGATCTCGCCGACGCCGAGCGCAAGGGGGGCCTGTTCGAGAAGGCGTTCGGGGTCCGGCTCGAGCTGGCGTGGCAGCGCACGCGCAAGAATGGCAAGGGGCAGGGGAAACAACGGGGTGGACAAGTGGCGCGGGATCGAGCTGAGCCGCGCAGGATGTGAGTATGGGCAAGCGACCGCAGCCGCAGTATTCGTCCGAGCACTATCTCAACCGCGAGGTGAGCTGGCTCGAGTTCAATGGGCGCGTCCTCGAGGAGGCGCAGGACGCGTCGAACCCGCTGCTCGAGCGGCTCAAGTTCATCTCCATCTTTAGCTCCAACCTCGACGAGTTCTTCGAGGTGCGTGTCGCCGGCCTGCAGGAGCAGGCGAGTGCCGGGTTGGAACCGCAGGATTTCGGGGCTGACGGGCTTGGGCCGGCGGAGCAACTTGCCGCGATTCACCCGCGGGTGCACGGACTCGTCGCGGAGCAGTACCGGGTGTTACGGGAGGAAGTGGTGCCGGGGCTCAGGGACGCGGGCATCGACTTGGTGCGCTACGTGCAGCTCTCACCGGAGGAGCGTGCCGGCGTCGACACGCTGTTCCGGGCGAGCATCTACCCCGTCCTGACCCCGCTGGCGATCGATCCTGGGCACCCCTTCCCCCACGTCCACAACAAGAGCCTCAACATCGCCCTGCTCCTGCGCAGCCCCGATGACGACGAGCCGCTGCCGGCGGTCGTGCAGGTGCCGGGTGTGCTCGACCGGATCGTGCCCGTTGGTCGCGAGCCTGGACGGTTCCGCTTCATGCTGCTCGAGGATCTGATCATCGAGCACGTGCAGGATCTCTTCGGTGGCTACCGGGTGCTCGACGCCACCGTGTTTCGGGTGACGCGCAACACCGACCTGACGCTGCAGGAAGAGGAGGCCGACGACCTGCTCGAGATGATCGAGGAGAGTCTGCAGCAGCGGTTGCGCAGCGATGCGGTGCGCCTCGAGATCGCATCGGACGCCGCGGATCAGTTCGTCGACATGCTCGTAGAAGCGCTCGAGTTGGACACGCGGGACGTGTACCGCATCGGCGGGCCGGTGGATCTCGCGATGCTGATGCCGCTCAGCCGACTGGACGGCTTCCCGGCGCTTCGGGACGAGCCGCTCGTTCCGCGACCCGCCGCCCCGCTCGCCTCGGGCCGCGACCTGTTCGAGGTGATCCGGCAGCAGGACGTGCTGGTCCACCACCCCTACGAGTCGTTCGGTTCGGTGGTGGACTTCGTCGAGCGCGCCGCGGGCGATCCGGGTGTGCTCGCCATCAAGCTCACCCTGTACCGCACCAGCGTGCCG
>JBDHDN010000462.1:0-3413 GCA_039591485.1 Gemmatimonadota bacterium | reverse complement strand
CGTTGCCCTCAGCGTGGAGCGTAGCTAGATGCAGCAGATCGAGACCGCCCGGCTCGTCATGACTCCCGGCGCCGTGGCGCGCCGCGCACTCGCGGTCGCTTTGGGCGCGGCCCTCGTGGCCCTGAGCGCCCAAGTGGCCATCCCGCTGCCGGGCACGCCGGTCCCGGTGACCCTGCAGGTGCCCGCGGTGCTGATCGTCGGTGGGCTGTTGGGTCCCCGGCTCGGGGCCCTGAGCATGGCGGTGTATCTCGCGTTTGGCGCGGCCGGGCTGCCGGTCTTTGCGCCGACGGGCGTGCCCGGGTTCGCCCGGCTGCTCGGACCGACCGGCGGCTATCTGCTGGCGTATCCGCTGGCAGCGGCGCTCGTCGGGGCGCTCGTTCATCGGCGCAACACGTGGCCGGTCATCGCCGTCGCACTCGTGGGTGGGTTGGCGGTGATCCACGCCGGCGGGATCGGGCAGCTGGCGATTCTGAGCGGTGATGTCCGAACCGCGGTCGCGCTGGGCTCGGCGCCGTTCCTACTGCTCGATGTCGTAAAGCTCTTGTTCGCCGGACTCATCGTCCGGCGCTTCGGAACACGGACGCGCGCTCTCGTTTGAGGGCGCGCGTCGTCGTTTCGGCGGTCGGTGCGGTCCTCGCCTACTACGGTGCGGTTGCGCTGATCGCCATAGGCGTCGGGGCGGCACTGCCCGATGCCTGGTACGACGGCCCGCACGCCATCGCGGCGGCCACCGCGCCGCTCGTCGCGGCGGCCGTGGCGGTGAACGTCACGATCGTGAGTGCCGGCTGGGCCTCGATGCAGGAGCTCGGGTGGCCCGCCGGGTGGGCGACGCCGGTGGCGCTCGGTCGTGGCGCCGGTATCGGCATCGCCCTGGCCGCGGGGGCGCTGCTGATCGCCCTCGGGACGGGCGGCGCCCGCGTGGTCGCCACCGGCGAGTCGTTTGCCGCCTGGGCGGGCGCGGCGCTGCCACTCGGTGCCGGCTTGGTGGTGGCCGCGCTGGCCGAAGAGTTGCTGTTCCGCGGCTTCCCGCTGGCTCGGCTGGCGGAGCCGCTCACCCGGGTGGGAGCGAGCGTGCTGCTCGCGATCGTCTTCGCGGCCGCGCACCTCGCCAACCCGGACGTGTCGACGCTCGGACTGGTCAATCTGGTCCTGGCGTCGCTGGTACTGAGTGCCGCGTTCTTCGCGCCCGGCGGCCTGCCGCTGGCGTGGGGGGTGCATTGGGGGTGGAACGGCGGGCTGGCCCTGGGGGCGGATGCGCCCGTCAGCGGCCTCACCTTCGATCTGCCCGCGCTGGAGTTCGATACCGGGCGGGTGCCGGTGGTGACCGGTGGGGCGTTCGGGCCCGAAGGCGGGCTCGCTGCCACGACCACCCTGGCGATCGCCCTGATATGGCTCGGCCGGCGGGCTGCCGCGGTCGGGAAGGGAGAGCCGAGATGAAGAACGTAGCGGTGATCGGGGCCGGGACGATGGGCAACGGAATCGCCCACGTCTTCGCCCAGAACGGGTGGAACGTCACGCTGATCGACGTGGCCGAGCAGCAGCTCGCGAGGGCCCTCGCCACGATCGGCAAGAACATGGATCGGCAGGTCAAGAAGGGCGCACTGTCGGATGACGACAAGCAAGGCGCACTCTCGCGCATCACGACCGCCGGCTCGCTCGACGCGGCCGCCAGCGCCGAATTGATCGTCGAGGCGGCCAGCGAACGGGCGGACCTCAAGTTCGAGCTGTTCACCACGCTCGATACCCTCGCCCCGGCGGAGGCGATTCTGGCGACCAACACCTCCTCCATCTCGATCACCGAGATCGCGGCGCGGACGTCGCGCGCCGACAAGGTGATCGGCATGCACTTCATGAACCCGGTGCCGATGATGCAGCTCGTCGAGGTCATCCGCGGGCTGGGCACGAGCGACGCAACGACCACCACGGTGATGGAGATTGCGACGGCGCTCGGCAAGACGCCCGTGGAGGTGAACGACTACCCGGGCTTCGTCGCGAACCGGATCCTCATGCCGATGATCAACGAGGCGGTGTACTGCGTGATGGAAGGCGTCGCGACGCCTGAGAACGTCGACACCGTCATGAAGCTCGGCATGAATCACCCGATGGGGCCGCTCGCGCTGGCCGATCTCATCGGACTCGACGTATGTCTGTTCATCCTCGAGGTCATGCACGAGGGGCTCGGCGATCCGAAGTATCGGCCGTGTCCGCTGCTCCGGAAAATGGTGGCCGCCGGTCGGCTCGGCCGGAAGAGCGGCCAGGGGTTCCATGACTATCGTTGAGCCCCTGCTGCTGGACGCGAGCGAGGAGTGTCGTGAGATCGTCAACCTCGCCCGCGAGTTTGCCCGGCAGGAGATCGCGCCGTTCGCGGCGGAGTGGGACCGGGAGAAGCGCTATCCCGAGGAGGTGATGTCCAAGCTCGCCGAGCTGGGCTTTCTCGGCATGCGCATTCCCGACCGCTATGGCGGCCTCGGGCTCGACACGTTCACGTACCTGACGGTGCTCGAGGAGCTGGCGGTGGCCGACGCCGGGATGTCGATCAGCCTCTCGGTCCATAACTCCCTGCCGGTCTCGATGCTGCTCGCCCACGCGTCCGAGGAGCAGCGCGAGCGCTGGCTGCCGGCGATGGCGCGGGGCGAGGTCCTGGCGGCGTTCTCGCTGTCGGAGGCCGGCGCAGGCTCCGACGCGGCGGCCGTGCGGGCCCAGGCGCGCCGAGTGGGCGACGGCTGGGTGCTGGAAGGCGAAAAGGCGTGGGTGACCAACGGGGACACGGCGGATTTGCTGGTCACGATCGTCCGGACCGATACGCCGGACGATCGGCGCGGCCGGAGAGGCATGTCGGTGTTCCTGATCCCGGCCGACACCGACGGCGTCGAGCCGGGCAAACCGGAGGACAAGATGGGGCTCCGGTCGTCGCGCACCACCACGATCACGCTGCGCGACGTGCATCTGACGGACCAGTACTTGCTCGGGAAGGAGGGTGAGGGGTATCTCTATGCGCTCCGCGCGCTCGACAACGGCCGCATGGGCGTCGCGGCCCAGGCGATCGGGATCGGGCGAGGGGCGCTGGAGCACGCCATCCGCTATGCTGGAGAGCGCGAGCAGTTCGGGAAGCCGATCAAGGACTTCCAGGCGATCCAGTTCAAGCTGGCGGACATGGCGACGCGCCTCAACGCGGCACGGGCTCTGTTGTTCGAGACGGCCAGGGCGGTGGAGGCGGGAGGGGCGGTGACCGAACGCGCAAGCATGGCCAAGCTGTTTGCCACCGAGAGCGCCATGTGGGTCACGAATCAGGCGGTACAAATCTACGGGGGCTACGGCTACATGCGCGATTATCCTGTTGAACGGCTGTTTCGCGACGCGAAGGTGACGGAAATCTATGAAGGCACGAGCGAAGTCCAGCGAATCGTCATTGC
>JBDHDN010000461.1:0-3868 GCA_039591485.1 Gemmatimonadota bacterium | reverse complement strand
CGACATCCTCAAGTGCGAAGGCCCGTTGGCCCGCGCCGTTCGGTCGCCGCACGGTCTGTAAGCAGTCCCCGCCCAGCAACTCGAGTAGGGCACCGCCGACCTGTCCGTTCGCACCGATGATGAGCGGTCGCGCAGCGGAGCGCGGGCTCATGACGTGCCGCCACTCCAGTCGTAGGGGATCTTGCTCGAGTCGGGGGCGATGCGCATGATCTCGTCGGGATCGTGTGGGATCGTGGCGCAGTTGCAGACGATGCTCGGGTACGGCGCCATGCCTTGGAAGCCGTTCCAGATCCCCGGCGGCACTTGCACCAAGGAATAGGCTTCGGGTCCGAGCGTCAACTCGACCACCTCTCGTTGGGTGCGCGAGGCCTCGCGGTCATCGTATAACACCAGCTTGATCTCTCCGTGGGGGCAGGTGTAGTTGAGCGTCATCTCCTTGTGCAGGTGCCAGCCTTTCACAACACCGGGATTCACAACCGAAAAGTACACCTCCCCAAAGCGCCGGAACTCTGGATCGTCCGCACGTAGCATGTGCATGATCTTGCCGCGCTCATCCACGATCTGAAGCCGCGGGGAGATGATCACGCCCTCAAGCATGTGCCTCTCCCGCTCTGCGCTCGTAATCGCAGATCTGTTCCAGGCAGACCTCCGCCATCGAGGATGCACCCGAGAAGAAGAGCTGGTACCACTCCGCGGTGCGGGTCACCGCGTCGACCAAGCTCCAGCACGGCCGCCAGTCCAGCTCACGCGCGGCTTTCTCGATCGAGAGTCGCAGCGAGATCGCTTCGTGGGGAGCGCCGCTGTCGCGGAGTTCCTGCCAAGAGCCTTCGCCCCACGCCTCGATAAAGCGCTCGACCAACTCCTGAACGCTCACCTCCGACTCGGGGGCCGGGCCAAAGTTCCAGGCGCTGCAGAACTCCGGTGCGTCGGTCGCGAGCAGGCGCGCGGCGAGTTCAAGATAGCCGCTCAACGGATCCAGCACGTGTTGCCACGGACGGATCGCGCGCGGGTTGCGCACCTGGATCGGCTTGCGGTTTGCCAGCGCCAGCGCGATGTCGACCACGATGCGATCGGTCGACCAATCGCCACCCCCGATCACGTTGCCCGCGCGTGCACTGGCTAGCTTTACGCCGTGCTCGCTCAGTCGCGCCGGTGCAAAGAACGAACGCCGATACGAGCTCACGATCAGCTCGGCCGCACCCTTGCTGGCGCTGTACGGGTCGTGACCGCCCATCGCGTCGGCTTCTTGGTAGCCCACCGCCCGCCCGTGGTTCTCGTAGCACTTATCGCTGGTGATCACGACCACCACGCAGGGTCGTCCGGCGAGCCGCACCGCCTCAAGCAGCCGCGCCGTCCCCAAGGTATTGACCTCCAACGTCTCGAGCGGCTCCCGGTAGCTCGTGCGCACCAGCGCCTGCGCGGCCAGGTGGAAGATCACCTCGGGCTGGGCCGCGTCCAGCGCGTTGCGCAGCTGTGTGGCATCGCGAATGTCCGCAATGTGGGAGCGCGTCAAGAACTCCGCCACCCCGGCCGCACCAAACAGGTTCGGTTCGGTGCGAGGTTTGAGTGCGTAGCCCGTTACCGAGGCGCCCAGATGGTGCAGCCACTGACAGAGCCACGCGCCTTTGAAGCCGGTGTGCCCGGTGACAAAGATCGAGCGCCCCCCGAGCGCATCACTGAGCGGACCGCTCAAATCCAGACCTTCCAGGGCGCGTCCCCGCTGCGCCAGAGTCGCTCGAGCTGTTCCCAGTCGCGGTGGGTATCCATGCACTGCCAGTAACCGGCGTGGGGATACACGAAAAGCTGGTTCATCGCTGCACAGTGCTCGAGCGGCTCACGTTCCAGCACGCAGTCGTCCTCGTTGCTCAAAAAGTCCAAGAAGCCCCGCTCGAACACGAAGAAGCCGCCGTTGATCACACCCTCACTCACCTGCGGCTTCTCGCTGAACTTCGCGATCCGCTGGCCGCGGACCTTGAGCTCGCCAAAGCGGCTGGGCGGACGTACGCCGGTCACCGTGCCCAGTCCACCGTGGCTCTGGTGGAACTTGACGAGCTCGCTCAAGTTCGCATCGGTCAAGCCGTCGCCGTAGGTCACGCAGAAGGTCTGGTCCGCGTCGCCCAGGTAGCGCGCGGCGCGCTTGACCCGCGCGCCGGTCATGGCGGCTTCACCCGTGTCGACCAAGGTGACGCGCCAGCCGTACTCGTCGTGCGTCGAGCCATGATACTTCACCGCGCTCTGCCCGAACTCCACCGTAAAGTCCGAGTTCCGCGCCTCGTAGTTGAGAAAGTAATCCTTGATCACGTGCCCCTTGTAGCCCAGACACAGAATGAACTCGATGATGTCGTAATGCGCGTAGAGCTTCATGATGTGCCACAGGATCGGCCGCTCGCCGATGCGCACCATGGGCTTGGGCTGGGTCTCGGTGTGCTCGCGCAGGCGCGTGCCCTGACCGCCGCACAGAATAATGGCCTTCACGAGAGCTCCTTCCCGCCGTGGGCGGCCCGACCGCCCCGCACCGGGCCAGATTCTAGCAGCTCGCCCCGGGCCCGGTCGAAGCGGGGCCGTGCGGGCTGCTAGACTTCCCCCAGGTCCGAGTGGAGCGTCGACGTCGTGATTCCGGTCCACAACGCGCCCGAGCTGACATGCGCTGCATCGAGAGCGTCTGCGCCGAGCTGGCGGGTGGCTTTGAGCTTCTTCTCGGTGACGGTCACCTTTCCGGCCTCCTGGCTCAGGGCGATCAAGTACAGGCCAGCGGCCATAAGGAACGGAGAGGCGAACGCCATGCCCAGCCGCACGGCCCCAAACAGACTCGTGCGGCGGGCAACGACCTCGACGAAGAGCCACACCCCGAAGACCGCGGCGATGAGCGCGCCTTCGGGGCGTGTCAGGTACGCCAGCGCACAGAGGAGTCCGGCGCCAACCGCTGGAGCCGTGCGCTTCGTGTCGAGTGCACGCCACCCGAGGAGAACAGCAACGAGAAACAGGGGCAGGTGCAAGCCGTCGCTCTGAACACTCGAGGAGGAAGCCACCATCCGTGGATTCACGGCGAAGAGGAGCGTGGCCACGAGGGCGACCCTCGGTCCCAAAGCCGCGTTCGCGATTCCGTAGACGGCGGCCGCCGCGACCCCGCCGGACAGGACCGACACGGCCCTCGCCGCGGTCTCCAGGCTCACGCCCGTCACCGCATGAAGCACCGCCATCGCCGCACTCGTGAGCGGATGAAAGGGGTGTGCGAGTGCCTCCCGGACCTCACCGCGACCCAGGAGCTCCGCGACGACGTCGGCGAATCCACTCGCCGCCCGGACACCGACGGCGAGGGCGACTACGAGGCCGACCGGAAGCAGGGGGTGCGTGCCCCCAGACGACGTGGCGGATGCATCCACGCTCTCACCCCCGAAAGCCATCGAGAAAGCTCGACGGAGCCTCCACGAATACTATCATCGGCCCCTGTGGAGGCGAAGGTTCCTTTCCTCGACCTCGCGGCCGAGGTGGATTCGCTCTGGCACGAGATCCGCCCCGCCGTCGAGGAGGTTCTCCGGTCGGGGCGTTTCATCCTCGGCGCGAACGTCGATGCGCTGGAGGCGGAGGTGGCCACCTACCTGGGGGTCGCCCACGCGATCGCCCTCGGCTCGGGCACCGACGCACTCGTCCTGGGTCTCGAGGGGCTTGGAATCGAGCCCGGGGACGAGGTCATCACCACCCCGTTCACGTTCATCGCGACAGCCGAGGCGATCCACCGCGTGGGGGCCACCCCCGTCTTCGTCGACGTCGACGCCGAGACCTTCAACCTGAACCCGTCCCTCGTCGAGGAGCACATCACCCCTCGAACGCGCGGGATCCTTCCCGTCCATCTGTTCGGGCACCCTGC
>JBDHDN010000460.1:0-3670 GCA_039591485.1 Gemmatimonadota bacterium | reverse complement strand
CCGCGACACCCTGAGGGTGCCGCGATAGTCGCACAGCAGGCTGAGCGTGCGGTCGGGGCGCAGGCTCCAGTAGAGCACGCTTGCCCGCACTGCGGTGTCCGAGGCGACTTCCACGCCGACCCACAGGTGGGATGTGTCGCGGTGGGCGAAGGCCCAGACGGAATCGGCTCGCGCCGCCGTGTCGAAGCGACGGGCGAGTGCGCCGAGCACGATCGCCTCGAGGTCCGCACGGGTGAGTCGTACGTCGGGAGCGGTGCGAAGCTCGAGGGCGACGGGCAGCATGGACGGGATCGTATCGCACGCCGAGCCGGTCAGGATTCCGGCGGACGGCACCGCACAATGTGCTCCGGACGGTGGGGTGTCGAATTCCTGGGCCGGAGCGGTCGCTGGAGACACGACCGCGCCGAGCGCCATCGCTGCGACATGCGCGGCCCGCACGCCGCAGCGGGTCAGGGCTCGGAGGCGAAGCTCAGCGAGAGGATGCGCCATTGTCCGTCGTGCCGCAGCAGCGAGAAGCTGTCGGTCCCCTCCCACTCGGCGATCTCCCCAGGGTCACCGAAGCGGGCGCGGTAGCGGGCGAATGCCTGCGCGAGGGTGCCGCGGACGTGCAGCTCGACACCGATCATCCGCTCCTCGAAGATCTCCTTGCTCCCGGGGCCCTCGGGAGCCTGCCTGACGAACTCGGGAATGGTCGTGACCGTGACGCGCGCCGCCGGCTCGCCGGGCGGCTGCCACACGGTGGTGATCGTGGCACCCGGCCAGAAGTGCACGGCGAAGCGCTCCCAATCGCGGTCGCTGAAGGCGTCGTAGTACGACTCGAGGACCTCCAGCACCCCGTCCCGCACCGAGTCGGCGACCGGAGCAGGCTCCAGCGCCGGGACCTGCGCGGCAGCACACAGCGGGATGCAGGCGCACACGCAGAGGAGCGTTCCCACACGCCTGCGCAGCACCGTCCCGTCCGTGGAAGGCCCGCTCATGCTGCCGCGACCGCGGCGAGCACGTGGTCCGGGTGCTCGGCGGCCTTCGCCACGCGCTTCCAGTGCTTGCGCACCTTCCCGTCGGGTCCGATCCAGACGGTCGAGCGGATCACGCCCATCGTCGTCTTGCCGTACATCGACTTCTCACCCCAGGCACCGTACCGCTCCATGACCCTGCGATCGGGATCGCTCAGCAGGGGGAAGGGAAGACGGTGATGCGCTGCGAACGCCGCGTGGGACGCCGCGCTGTCGGGCGATACCCCCAGCACGACCACGCCCCGGGTGCGGAACTCGTCCCAGATGTCACGGAAGCGGCACGCCTCCTTGGTGCAGCCGGGCGTCTCGTCGCGCGGGTAGAAATAGATGACAACGTCCTGCCCGGCGTAGTCGGCAAGGGTGTGGGGTGTGCCGGCCGCATCCGTCAGCGTGAAGGCCGGGGCTCGCTTTCCTTCCGCCATTGCCGTCGGTCGTCGTTGCTTCGTGCCCATGCGTCCCTGCGTCGGTGACGGTTCCTGAGTGCGTTGGCGCAATACCGGCACGCGAATCGGTCCGGCCGCGTCCGACTCCGCAATCTACAGCCGGTCCCAGTCCCAGATGGCGTACTGCGTCTTCCGGTCCAGGGCGTGGCCGCTCTGCTTGAGGGTGAGCAGGATGTTGCCGCGGTGGTGGCTCTCGTGGGCAATGAAGTACGCCACGTAGGGGACGATGCCCCGCTTGAACGCCCGGACCCCGGGTGCGCCTTCCAGTACCCCGTGGATGAGTTGCTCGATGCGCTTCTCCGAATCCTTCAGCGCCTTGGTGAGCGTCGTGCGGTCCGGTTCGTCGGGGGTCGCGAACACGTGGCCCCCCTCGGCAAGCCGTTTCGCGCGTCTCTGGAGGTGCCAGATGCGGTTGTTGTGCAGGTGGGCAAACTGGCGCACGACATTGCGGCCGCCGCGGGTGGAGAGCGTACAGCGCATGCCCTCGTCGCTGATCCGCTCGATCAAGAGCAGGTTGACGCGGTTGTTGATCCGCCAGGCCTCGAGGATCTGGTCGAGCATCGTCGCCCCCGCACGTGGTGTTGCGTTCTGTCGTGTTGCCCCGCTCGTGCAACCTACCGACGCCATGGCACGCACCGACAGGTCTGAACCGGAAGGTCGGAGGCGGGATTTGGTCGCCGGCTCGATCTCATGTCCCGTCCCGGCGGACGCGAACCGGCGTGACGGCAGGGATGACGGTGGGAGCCTCGACGAGACGAGGCGTCTAGGAGCGTCTCCGCATCACGAGGGTCTGGGTGAGACCGGTCATACCCGGCACCACGACGGTGCGCTCGACCCGAAGGATGTCGTCGTCCAGCCACATGAAGTCCACGATCTCGATGTCGCCGACGTTCGACTGTCCGAAGACCGTGAGCACGAGCGCGTCTCCATCCCATCGAACGCTCGCCGGCACCGGCGTTCCCCCCAACCCCACGCCGTCATGGATCTCGCCGTCGATCGGCATGTCGAGCTCGATCTGCCCGTGCTGTCCCATGCCCGCGGACGTGATCCGCGACAGGATCAACCGCTCGTCGGCACGGGAGATCACGGTCACGCTGGAATCGGCTCGCGGACTCCCGCCGAAGTCGCTGTGCTCGACGTCGAGCACCCATACCCCTGTGAAGTCGGGGGGCTCAACGGGAACCGCCGCAATCGGAGACGGATGCTGGCCGCCGAGCACCAGCACCGCACTGAGAATCACACTGCACGTCACACCGCTCATGTCGCTACCGTCGGGGTGGGAGGGTATTCGTACGGATGCTCGGTGCACCGAGATCGTCGCGGGGCGCCGTTCATACGGCTGCGTGCGCACCGGTGGTGCGTGGGAACGAAGGGGTGCAGCTGCCGCGGCGTCACGCCAGCGCCCCGATTCCCGTGATGGCGATGGATCGGTCCTGCTCGCCGGCAACGGTGTTTCGCTTGACGCGGAAGGGGCCGCTGCGCCCGTCTCCGAGCACGATGCGATACTGCCGGCCGGCGGCCAGTCCGGTCAGCGCCGCTGCCGTGATGGTACCGTGCCAACCGGTCGCGCTTGCATCCTCGATAAGGACCCGTACGCCGTCGGCGATGTGCGACCCGTCTTCACCGCGAATCGTGCATTGATAGAATGGCATGTGCCCCCGCGAGCAGCATATTCGATCAGGTCGCTCTCAATTTACGGTCCGCAATCACTTGCCACCATGGGTGGGTCAGGATGCCGCGGCATGTCGCCAGGTACCGCTACAGCACGTCCGCGCTCAACCGCCGAGGGCAGGCCGGGAGCGCCTGTTCTCCGGCGGCCACGTCGGCAGGAAGGTCGGCGAGGCACTCTGCCGGAAGGCAGCAGGGTGCTGAGGTACTTCTTGTTGTCGTCGGGAAACACGGTCACGACGACGGCACCGTCCCCGAGACTGCGCTGTACCTGAAGCGCTCCCAGGAAGTTGGCGCCGGACGAAATGCCGACGCCGAGCCCGAGCTCGCTGGCGAGCTTTTGCGCCATGAGGATGGCGTCGCCGTCGTCGACCGAGACCACTCCGTCGAGTTGGTCGAGATCGACGATAGGGGGGATGAACTCATCAGAAATGCCCTGGATCCGATGCATACCGACGCAATGGCCTGTGGACAGCGTGGGCGAGTTGCTCGGCTCGAGCGGGTGGAGCCGAACACCCGGATGGAATCCGCGCAGCGACCGCCCCA
>JBDHDN010000459.1:0-3442 GCA_039591485.1 Gemmatimonadota bacterium | reverse complement strand
ATGCCACACCGTCTGCACGCATTAGCGTGTCATGTCACGGCCAAGCAAGAAAAAGGCGGCCCCCACTGATTGGGGGCCGCCGAGCGGAGTAAGGTCCGCTGTCATCCCGTAGACTCTGAACACCGACCCATGCCCAGCCCCATCAGAGGCTGCGGGTCACCGACACGCGGCTCGTGCAGTCGACTCCATCGGCTTTTGGAAGACCGTTGCCGCATGTCACGAGAGGCCATCACCACGCCACACGTACCGGACACGGGTCCCTCTCGATTGCACCGCAATCGATAATGCGAGTGCTCTGAAGGAAGCATGAAGGAATCGTGAATCGGGATCCTCCAAGATACCCTGTGCGCCTCGGGACACGGTGCTATAATTTCTGTCGCCAATCGTTTCCCCCCGCGCCTACACGGAGACGAGCATGACGGATGCGGCCCAGGCCGACCGGACGAGCCTCGACAATCTGTGCATCAACTCGCTACGGACGCTCGCCATGGATGCGGTCGAACGTGCGCAGTCGGGACATCCCGGGACACCCATGGCCCTGGCGCCCCTCTGCTACGTCCTCTGGACCAAGCATCTGCGACACAATCCCGCGAATCCCGACTGGCCCGATCGGGACCGGTTTGTGCTGTCGTGCGGCCATGCGTCGATGTTGCTGTACGGGTTACTTCATCTCTCGGGATATGCTCTCTCTCTGGACGACGTGAGGGACTTCCGGCAGTGGGACAGTAAGACTCCGGGGCATCCCGAGCGCGGTGTCCCGCCGGGTATCGAAACGACGACTGGCCCGTTGGGTCAGGGTGTCGGCAATGCCGTTGGCATGGCGCTCGCGGCCGCGCATCTCGGTGCGCACTTCAACCGGCCGGAGCATCGCATCGTCGGGCATCGCGTCTACTTCGTAGCGAGTGATGGCGATTTGATGGAAGGGATCTCGCACGAGGCCTGTTCGCTCGCTGGCCACCTCCGTCTTGGCAACCTCATTGGCTTCTTCGACGACAATCGGATCACGATCGATGGCGCCATTGACCTGACCTGCAGCGATGACGTTGCGACCCGCTTCGAGGCGTACGGGTGGCGTGTCCTGCACGTGAATGACGGGAACGACCTGACGGCGCTCGACGAGGTGATCGGGAGTGCGAAAGCGCAGTCGGAGAGACCGACGCTCGTGATCGTCCGAACGCACATCGCCTTCGGAAGTCCAAACAAACAGGATACCGCCGACGCCCACGGCGCCCCGCTCGGAGAGGAGGAGGTGCGGCTCACCAAGCAGGCCCTCGGATGGCCCTATGCCGTACCGTTCACCATACCGGAAGCCGCGCTCGAGGAGTGGCGCTCGAGCGTTCCGCGGGGCATGGCGCTCGAGGCTGCCTGGCGTGACGACGTCGAGCGTTACCGCACCGCGCACGGCGGGCTGGCGGAGGAGTTCGAACGCCGTCTCTCCGGCCGCCTCCGAGAAGCATGGGACGAGCCGCTGAACGCGCTCGCGAAAGAGAACCCAGCCCTAGCGACGAGAGCCGCATCCGGAAGAGCCCTCAACGCCATCGCCTCGGCCGTGCCCGAGTTGGTGGGCGGCTCTGCAGATCTCAGCGGTTCGAATAACACGCTCATGAAGGGGGCCTCGACGCTCGGACCGGACGAGCCGGGTGGCCGGAACATCTACTTCGGCATCCGCGAGCACGGGATGGCTGCCGTGATGAATGGTCTGGCGTTGCACGGCGGCGTGATTCCCTACGGCGGCACGTTTCTGGTCTTTTCAGACTACTTGCGACCATCGCTCCGGCTCGCTGCCATGATGGGGCTGAAGGTCGTATACGTCTTCACGCATGATTCGATCGGCCTCGGCGAGGACGGCCCGACGCACCAGCCGGTCGAGATGCTCGCTACGTTGCGGGCGATTCCTGGACTCGTGGTGGTGCGCCCGGCGGATGCGGCGGAGACGTTCGAGGCGTGGAGGGCAGCGCTGAGCCACTCCGGCCCGATTGCGCTCGTGCTCACCAGGCAGAAGGTCCCATCGCTCGATCGGACGGCACTGGCCCCTGCGACGGGGCTGCATCGGGGCGCCTACGTCCTGGCCGACGCCGAGCACGCCCAGCCCCAGGTCATGCTGCTTGCGAGCGGCTCCGAGGTGTCCGTCGCGCTCGATGCGCGTCGTCTGTTGCAGCAAGACGGGATCGGGGCGCGGGTTGTGAGCGTCGCCAGCATGGAACTGTTCGAGCAACAGCCCACGGCGTACCGAGTGGACGTGCTCCCACCCGATCTGACGGCCCGTGTGGCGATCGAAGCGGCGCACCCGATGCCGTGGTATCGCTGGGTTGGGGATCGCGGCACCGTCATCGGCCTGGACCGCTTCGGCGCGTCGGCTCCAGCCGACCGGCTGTTCCGCGAGTTCGGCTTCACACCGGAGGTCGTCGCCGAGCGAGCGCGACAGCTGCTGAAGGCATGACTGTCACCGCGAGGAACCTCGAGACCGCGGTCACGGACCGACTCGTGCAGCTGGAGTCGGAGCGCACTTTGGCACGGCTGTGGGATGGCGACGTGACGGTGTGGGTGGACGATCCTCACACTCCCGAGATTGCGGACCGCCTCGGTTGGCTGGGTATCGGCTCGCTCATGGCCGCAGAGCTCGAGCGGCTGCAGCGATTCGCGGATGACGCATGTGACGGGATCGATCGCGCCGTGCTGCTAGGCATGGGTGGCTCGAGCCTGTCGTCGGAGGTGATGCGAACGGCGTTCGGCCAGCACCCCAGCCACCCGCAGTTCCAGGTCCTGGACAGCACCCATCCGGACGCCGTTCAGGAGGTGCTCGACGGGGGAGACCCGACCCGGACACTCTTCGTGGTTGCGAGCAAGTCGGGCTCGACCATCGAGACTGACAGTCTGTACCGGACGTTCTGGGATGCGACGGGCAAGCGCGGGTCGCAGTTCGTGGCGATTACCGATACCGGCACAGCGTTGGACCGGCTCGCTGTCGAACGGGGGTTTCGTGACGTATTCCGCAATGCTCCGGACATCGGGGGGCGCTATTCAGCTCTCTCGTTCTTCGGCCTCGTGCCGGCGGCCCTCATGGGTATCGATCTGGCGCACGTGCTCGGGCGGGCGGAGCGGATGGCCGATCGCTGCGGGCCGCATGTGCCTGCGGCTGACAATCCTGGGGCGGCGCTCGGCGTCACCCTGGCGGAGGCAGCTCTCGGAGGCCGTGATAAACTCACCCTCCTCATACCGCCGCCGTTCGGTGCGCTCGATCTGTGGATCGAGCAGTTGGTGGCTGAGAGCACGGGGAAGGGGGGCAGGGGTATTCTCCCGATCGTAGGAGAGCCATTCGACACGTCCATCCCGTATCGGGGTGATCGCATGTTCGTGGCCATGGCACCGCGCCGACCGCACCATGGACCTTTCGAGACCAGGCTGGGAGACATCGAGGTACGCCACGAGCCCGTGGCACGAC
>JBDHDN010000458.1:0-3453 GCA_039591485.1 Gemmatimonadota bacterium | reverse complement strand
AACCCCGATTCCGTGCGTGCGATGCAACACGTTCACGAAGTTCCGCGACCTCCTCGTGCACGCGGACGCACTCGATTGCGAGTACGTCGCGACGGGCCACTACGCGATCAGCCGTGACGGGGCGCTGTTTCGTGGCCGGGACGGCGACAAGGACCAGACGTACTTCCTGTGGGGAGTCGATCGGGCCGTCGTCGGGCGCATGCTGACACCGGTCGGCTCGCTCACCAAGGACGAGACCCGGGCGATGGCGCGACGCCTGTCCCTCGTCACCGCAGACAAGCAGGAGTCAGTCGAGATCTGCTTCGTCCCCGACGGGGACTATATGAAGGTGCTGGAACGGCACCTCGATGCCGACGCTCCCGCACTGGCTCCAGGTCCAATCCGCACTGCGAGCGGCGCGGTGATTGGCGAGCATGATGGCTACGCGCGCTACACAGTCGGACAACGCCGACGGTTACCGGGGGGATCGCGCGAGCCGCTGTTCGTCCTGTCGATCGTTCCTGAGGAGCGCGCGGTGGTAGTCGGCACTGCGGAGGAGCTGTGCGGCAGCCGTGTGGACCTAGCCGAGGTGAACTGGCTTGCGCCCGCCTTGCAACCTGGCGACGATTGCGATATTCAAGTTCGCTATCGTGCACGGCCGGCTCCCGCGCGGGTGCGGGATGCACCATCGACCGACGGCCGCCTGACGCTGGAGTTGCGCGAGCCAGTACGGGCGATCACTCCGGGGCAGTCCGGAGTGCTGTACCATGGCGACCGCCTGATCGGCGGTGGCGTCATCGACTAGGAGAGGAGTGATCGTGGATCTGGTCCAGACGGTGATGACGCGGGTGGGAGTGGACGAAGAGAAGGCCCGCCAGGGTCTGGGAACCGTGTTCATCGCCATCCGCATGGCCGTCGACATGCGTACCTTCACGCAGATCAGTTCGGAGTTCACCACCATCGGGGAGTGGATGCTCGTGGCGCCATTCCAGGGTGGAGGGACGGGCGAGATGCTGGCGACCGCAACGCCGGGAGCGGTGCGGCGCCTACTCGCCTACGCCGGCTACGACGAGTCCCGGTCGGCCGAGCTCTGCACGGTGATCGGCGAGGCGCTCCGCGAGCGGACCCCCGACTCGTTCGAGACGGTGGCGGCGAAGCTGCCCCTCTTCTAGCGTCGCGCGGTTCGCGGACCGGTCCGCCGTGCCACACATTCACGAACGCGTCACGTTCGACGGCGCCGCCGGAGCCCTCTCCGGTACCCTGCAGATCCCGGATGCGCCGCCTGCCATCGGCGTCATCCTTGCGCACTGCTTCACGTGCTCGAAGTCGCTGAAAGTGATCCGCGCCCTCGCAACGGGTATCGAGGACGGCGGATACGCCGTCCTTCGCTTCGACTTCACCGGTCTGGGAGAGAGCGAGGGTGACTTCGCCGAGACGTCGGTCACCTCGAACGTGAGCGACATTGCGGCGGCAGCTGCCTACCTACAGGATCGGGGCTTCCCGCGCGTCGCGCTGGTCGGTCATTCGCTGGGTGGCGCGGCGACCCTGCTCGCGGCGCAGGGCGTGCCAGCCGCCGAGGCGGTCGTCGCGGTGGCAGCGCCGTTCACCGCGGACCACGTCCGGCACCTCTTCGACGAGGACGACGTAGAGCGCGCCATGGCAACGGGATGGATCACGGTCCGCATCGCCGGGCGGCCATTCCAGATCGGTGCAGCTTTCTTCGAGGACCTGGAGCGCCACTGCTCGCCCGAGCGGATCGCCGAGCTTGACCGTCCGTTGCTGGTCGTACACGGCACCGCGGATCGTGTCGTTGATATCGCCGAGGGCGAGCGCATCTTCGGCGCCGCGAGGCAGCCGCGCTGGTTCACCGCCATTCCGGGCGGCGGTCACCTGTTCACCAACCCAGCACATGCCGAGCAGGCGGGACGCGCCATTGTCACGTTCCTCGATACCGTGCTCGACACCGCCGGGGTCTGATCCGGGGCAATCGGAGGGAGGGATGGGGATATGGCACGCATCACGGCCGAACTGGTTTCCGGAACACTCGTCACCCTCTCCAATGGGCGGCATACGTGGCGGGCCGATGAGCCTCCCCAGGCGGGAGGTGATGACACGGGCCCCACTCCCTACGAGATGCTCGTGGGCTCGCTCGCATCCTGCACCTTGATCACGCTCGCGCTGTACTGCCGGCACAAGCGAATCCCGCTCAAGTCCGTGTCCGCGACCTACGAGCACGGGCGGGTACACGCAGAGGACTGCCGGTCCTGCGAGGAGCCCCGCGAAGGCAAGATCGACCAGATCACGAGTCGGGTACGGATCGCGGGCAGTTTCGACGACGCCCAGCGGAAGCGCCTGACACAGATCGTCGACCGCTGCCCGGTGCACAAGACACTGAGCAGCCCGATCGACATGATCGACGAGGTGGAGTTCGCCGGCTGACCCGATACATTTGACCACGTCCCGCACGAGTGTGACGTTGGAAGGTTTCGCCAACCCTGCTGCGACGGAGCGGCCCCGATGCGCGGATTCCTCGCTCGCCTGTTCATCACGGCGTTCGGCCTATGGATCGCCGACGTCCTCCTCGGTGGCGTCAGCTTCGACGGCCTCGGCGCACTCTGGCTGGCCGCGCTGCTCCTCGGCATCGTGAACGCGGTCCTGCGACCGGTACTGATCGTTCTCACCCTTCCGCTCACACTCGTGACGCTCGGTCTCTTCATCTTCGTCGTGAACGGCGCGATGGTACTCCTGGTCTCGCGACTCATGCCCAGCTTCCACGTGGAAGGACTGGGCTCGGCGATTTTGGCATCGATCGTGGTCGGTCTCACCGGCTGGCTGGCGAACGCCTTCGTCGGAGACCGAGGGACCGTCGAGGTCTGGACCGCCCGCAGTCGGGAATAGCGATCCGTTCTGATCCGGTCCACGTTATTCGCCGATGACTACGGCGACGACCGCGCGGTTGCGCGCGCGGTTGTCCAGATTGAGCAGCAGGATCTCCTGCCACGTGCCGAGCTGCAGCTCTCCGTCGATCACGGGCAGGGAGATACTCGTCTTGAGGAGCGCCGACCGAACGTGGGAGAATCCGTTGCCGTCGTGGTACGCAGCGTTGTGTGCGTAGTCATCGGTCGGCGGCGCGATCTGATCGAGAGCACGCCTGAGATCCGCCAGCGCGCCCGCCTCGTACTCGATCGTCGTGATCGCTCCCGTGGAGCCGGTGAGATGGACGGTCACGGTCCCGGTGGTGACTCCGGCATCGTGCACGAGCTGCCGGACCTCCTCACTGATGTTGCGGCAGCCGAACTCAGCGTCGAGCGGGAATTGCCAGTGTCGGGCGAGCGTGGTCACGTCGTTGCTCCTTCAACGGGATGGAACGCATCGGGCTAGGCCTGATCCACCCTGCATAGTACCGCGCCGGGCCGCGGTGGCGGAGCCCCTCCCCTTCTCCACCGCGACGCACGCGACTCTATAATTCAGGAT
>JBDHDN010000457.1:0-3454 GCA_039591485.1 Gemmatimonadota bacterium | reverse complement strand
TCTCCCACGGATAGGCGTGCAGCTGTTTCAATCCGAGCGAGATGCGCTCCCGGTCCCAGTCGATGTCGAGGACCTTCACCTCGATCTCCTGGCCGAGATCGACGACCTCGGAGGGATGCGACACCCTGCCCCAGCTCATGTCCGTGATGTGGAGCAGGCCGTCCACGCCACCCAAGTCGATGAAGGCACCGAAGTCGGTCACGTTCTTGACAACGCCCTTCCGCACCTGCTCGACTTCGAGCTCCTTCATCAAGTGCTCGCGCTTCTCCGCGCGCTCCGCCTCCAGGATCACGCGGCGGGACACGACGATGTTACGGCGACGCTTGTTGAGCTTGATGATTTTGAACTCGTACGTGCGGCCGAGCAGCTCGTCGATGTTCGGCACGCGCCGCAGCGCGATCTGGCTGCCCGGCAGGAACGCATCGACGCCCATCAGGTCGACGACGACTCCTCCCTTGATCTTCTTCTGCAGCGTGCCCTCGACCGGCTGGTCGTTCTCGTAGGCCTGACGGATCTTCTCCCAGACCCGCATGAAGTCAGCCTTCTTCTTCGACAGGACGATCGAGCCCTCTTCGTCCTCGAGCCGCTCGAGGAGCACCTCGACCTCGTCACCGGGCGCGATCGTCGCAGGGTCCTTGAACTCCTCGATGGGCACGGCGCCCTCGGACTTGAAGCCGACATCGAGGATGACGTGGCTGTCGGTCACCCTCAGGACCTTCGACTTGACGATCTCCCCTTCCTGAATGCTCTGGAGGGTGCCTTCATACAGCTCCAGCATCTGCTGGTACTGTTCGTCGGAGTACTCGTCGTCGTAGAGATCCCGTCGAACCGGGAACAGATTGGAATCACTGGGCGGCGTCGCGGCCGGAGTCGCGTCGGCGGTCGGGGTCGCGTCGGTTTCGGGGGAAGGAGCGGGCTGATCGGTTGAGGTTTGGGTCATGTGCTGGTGTCAGTCGGTTGTGGGGCACGGTTGCCATCCGCCACGAAGGCGGTTAACGAGCCTTGAAGCATAGATCTGGTGGGAAGCTATGTCAAGCTAGGAGAACAAGTTCCGGGCAAGCTCGACGATGCGGTCCACCTGATCGTCAAATGTCAGTCCCGTGGTATCCAGCAGGACCGCATCGTCGGCGGGGCGCAGGGGGGCAATGGCACGCGATGAGTCGGCCTCATCTCGTGCCCCCAGCGCTCCCACTTCCTCCCGCACCGCGTCCGCATCCACGTGCTTCCCCACCTGAAGCAGCCGCCGCCGCGCCCGCTCATCAGCCGATGCCGTGAGGTAGATCTTGAGCACCGCATCCGGAAACACCACCGTGCCGATGTCACGACCATCGAGCACGGCCCCTCGGGGATGGCGGGCTACGGCTGCGCGTACCTCCTCGTTCACCCAGGCACGTACTGCGGGAATTGCGGAAACCTCTGAGACATCAGCGGTTACGCGATCCGAGCGAATCTCCCGCGACACGTCCGTCCCCGCGATTTCGGGCCGGAAACCCGTGTCGGTCAAGTCCAGTCGGATCGGGAGCGACCGCGCAAGGGCAGCCAGACGCTGTCCCTCGAAAGGAACGTCGGCATCGAGCGCGGCGAGCGTGACCGCGCGGTACAGTGCGCCGCTCTCCACGTGCGGCAGGCCGAGGCGCCGGGCCACGGCCTTGGCGGTGGTAGACTTGCCCGATCCCGCCGGCCCGTCGATCGCGACGACGGGGCTAGTCATGCAACACCACCGGATCGGACTCGCCGAGGCGAATCGGAATGGCGATGGCGGCCTCGGCCAGCGATCTGGGCGAGCGCGCGGGGACTGTGAGCAATGGCGAGGCGGGAGTTGCCCGCTATGTCGCCCCTCCCTTCCAGTGTCTCGTCGCCACCTCTCACGTTCAGTGCGACGGCGTGGACGGGCGCGGTGCTAACGAGCACCCGCTTACTGTCTCCCGGACTCGCTAACCGGTTATTGTCAGGTACCTGCAAGTCGCCCACCTCCTCGCAAGAGTCGATTCTCCAACGACGGCTGCGGCCAGCACAGGGATGCTGTCGGTCGCGCCGGTGATCGTCGAGTTCCGCCGGTCCTCGCGCTGGCGCCCGGTCGATGAGGGCCGGGCCGTGATGCGCTTCTCGCCCGGGGCGCCGATCATGGCTGGCGGTTCTCAGGGCCGCTGTCCGCGCCGCCATTCGGCGGCCCTGTCGATCAGGGAACGGATCGGCTCCAGCTCGCCTGCCTCGAGCGCAGCGCGCGCCCCGTTCAACTCGGAGGTGAATGCCTCGAGCACCGGGAGCAGGCGTTCGCGGTTGGCGAGGAGTACGGCGCTCCACTGCGCCGGATCGGCGTCCACGAGTCGGGTCGCATCGATCACGCCGGGAGGCACGGTGACGCCGGCCGGGCCGGCAGCGGCGAGGGAGCGCGCCAGGGCCGCCATGACCGCTCGCGGCAGGTGTTCGGTCCAGGCCACGAGCTCGTCGTGCCGGTCCGCAGAGACCACCACAGGATGCGCCCCAACCGATCGCGTCCAGAAATCCCGCACTTCGTCGACGGCTTCATGGCCATCCGCAACCGGTGTCACGTACACCAGAGCCCCGAGCAATCTGTCCGGCTCCGCTGCGGCAAATCCGTTGGCGGTATCGTCCACGAGCGGGTGCGAACCGGCGAAGACGCCGGCGAGTCCGAGGCGTCGGGCCGTGTCGACGGTCGGGCGCTTCACCCCCGAAACGTCGGTGCAGATGACCCTACGACGGATCAGGATCTCGGCATGGTGTCGCAATAGCCGCGCCGTTTCGGCCACCGGCGTCGCAAACACCACGACTTCCGCTGCATCGCACACCGATGCCGGGTCGTGCGCGAACTCGGTGATGGCACCGGCCCGAGCGGCGGCCGCCCCGTCCTTGGTGCTGGGGGACCATCCGATGACACGGGAGACGCCCCTGCGGACGGCACCCCACGCAATGGACCCGCCGACGGGTCCGAGTCCAATCACACCCAGCGTATGAGGAAACACGGCTCCGGAAAGCTAACGCCCACGCGCAATCACGCAGCCAGTGCGACGCCGATTGCCGCGAGCGCCAGTGTTGACACGGCGAACACGATCAGACGACCCCGGTGTCGTTCGGCCGTCAGCGCAACCGCGGCCGTGACGGCGAACGGGCTCGCGACGAGCACCGTCACACCGATCAGCTCCAGTAGTACCGGTGATCCACCGACCGCGCGGAAGGCGAAACCGGCCGCGACAACCGACGCGACGACCGCCCGGCTCCACCCGAGCAGCGTGGCGAGCCGGGCGCAGAGCGGGCGCAGATCAGAGGCGCTCGAGTCCACGGAGCACCATCCTGAGAGCCACGTAGAGGAGGAGCAGCGCAAAGCCCATCTTGAGCATGCGCTGACTCACCTTTCGTCCGCTGAGCGCTGCCAGGCTCGCTCCCGCGAGCGTCCCGAGCATCGTGACTGCGGCGACGGGGACGTCCGCTACGC
>JBDHDN010000456.1:0-3455 GCA_039591485.1 Gemmatimonadota bacterium | reverse complement strand
CACACCGACCCGGCCCACGTCCGTGAGTTCCCGGTCTTCGACCACGGCTCGGGGATTCTCGCAGACCAGGAGCCTTGCTGCCGTCGCGTAGCCGCGGCGCTCGAGGTACGCAGTCGCAGTCGCGACGATCCGGCGTCCACCGTGGTTGTCCGCGGCGACGAGGTCGGCGAGCCCTGCGCGCAGCAGATCGCGCGCCCGGTGCCCGCGCGGATGGTACCGCGTGAGCGTTGTGGCGTCGAGCTGAAGCTTGGCCCCTCGTGCCCTCCAGCCGGCGATGTCGGCCACCGAGCAATGCCAGTACCGCTCCGGATGCGCGACGATCGGGACGAGCCCCGGGACCGCTGCCGCCGCCAGCAGCTCCGCAATCCTCGCTGGACGCTCGTGCATCCGCGCCTCGAGCAGCAGATACCGAGAGCCCGCCAGCGTGACCCTGCGATCGGCGAGCAGCCCTGGGCTCGGCGGCTCGTCGAGCATGATCTCGAAGCCTGCGTGCAGCCGAGGCACGGGGGGCGCCGTATCCCTCAGGATCGAGAGGACCTCGTCCCGGTGCTCGATCTCGTCTTCCAGGTGCCGCGACAGCACGGAGATCGCGGTGTGCGGTGTTACCACCACGTCGGTGCCACCCGCTTCGCCGAACGCCGTCAATACCGCCACGGACTGCTGCACCGACCGAGAGCCATCGTCCACGTTCGGCAGCAGGTGGGAGTGGATGTCGATCAACGGGGAGAGGGGAAGAGGAAACGGGGCAAGGCCCTCCCCCGCTGGTGCATTGGCTGCACCCCAACCCACGGCGTGCCCTTCACTCCTCCGCGCCCCTGCTTTCGGTGTCCAACTCGGCTTCCACCGCCAGTGTGATCAGCGCGTCGGCCGCGAGGAGCGTCAGGGCCGTGTCGCGGGACGGTGGCGCCGAGCGGGTCTCGGCGAGCAGGCGCTCAGCTGCAGCGCGCAGCCGGAGGGAAAAGGGGGAAGGCGAAAGGGGCTCAGCCAAACCGGCATCTTCTCCGTTGCCCTTTCCCTCCTCCCCGCCCCCGCGTACTGCATCCAGCACCCGCACACAGAGTGCTTGCGGCGCCTCGCCGAGTCGCTCCGCCACCCAGGCCTCTAGCTTCAGGTGACCTCCAGACCCAACACGCCGGCCACGATGCCCTTCGCGGCCGCACGCGCCTCCGGCAGCTTCGCAGCATCACCGGCCCCCGCAGACGCAAAGTGCGGGCGGCCACCCCCGCGTCCGCCGCTCACGGCGGCAATCCGGCTCACGATGTCTCCCGCCTTGACGCCGCGGGAGATGAGATCATCAGTGACCCCAACGTGAATCCCGGGTCGGTCGCCGCTCACGAACAGCACCTGGATGGCACTTCGGCTCTTCTCCCGGAACGCATCCATGAGCAGGCCGATCTGCCCTCGGTCCGAGACCGGGGATTGCCCGATCAGCAGCGTCGCGTTTCCCAGCTGATGCGTCTCATCTCCTTCCCCTGTTCCCTTTCCCCCTTCCCTCAACAGCTCCTCAACCTGCTTCTCCAGCCGCTTCTTCTCGTCGAGCAGGGCCTCGATGCGGCGCGCGAGGTGCTCCGGATTGGTGCGGAGCGTACCTGCCGCTTCCTCGATGCGCTCGCCCAGGCTCTTCACATGCGAGTACGCGACTGGCCCCGTGATCGCCTCGATGCGCCGCACGCCGGCGGCTACGCCGGTTTCGCCCTGGAAGTGGAACAGGCCGATCTGGCCCGTCGAGCGCACGTGCGTCCCGCCGCACAACTCCATCGAGACGTTGGGCATGTCCACCACCCGCACGAGGTCGCCGTACTTGTCGCCGAAGAACGCAATCGCTCCGCCGGCAATGGCCTCCTTGTACGCCATCTGGCGCGTTTCGACGGGCACGTTCTCCCAGATGTGCTCGTTGACCTCTTCCTCGACGGCGTCCAGTTCCTCGGGTCGAACCGGCGCATGGTGCGAAAAGTCGAACCGGAGCCGATCGGGCGCCACGACCGATCCCGCCTGCCGCACGTGCGTGCCGAGTACCTTGCGGAGCGCCGCATGGACGAGATGCGTCGCAGAATGGTTCCGCTCGACGTTGTGCCGTCGCTCCGGCGCGACCACCGCCTCCACCGGCGTGGGCTCGAACGGGCCCTCGAACGGACCGACGACCACCTGCTTGCCCTCGATCTTGAGGACGTCCTCGACCGGCAGCGACCAGCCGTCGCCCTTGACGACGCCCGTATCGCTGACCTGGCCACCGGACTCGGAGTAGAAGGGATTGTCCCTCAGGACCAGCTCCAGCTGATCCGACCCCTGCCGGAACGCAAGGATCTCGGTATCGGCTTCCGTGGTCTCGTAGCCCACGAACCGCTGCCGTTTACGCGGGACGACCCTCGTGAATGCTCCCGGTCCGCCCGACCGCCTCACTGCCTGACCGCCAAGCCCCTTCCCCTTTCCCCCTTCCCCTTTCCCCGCAATCCGTGATCGCTCCTGCTGCTCACCCAGGGATCGCTCGAACCCAGCCTGATCGACGTTCCATCCTCGTTCCGCCGCTATCAACTGCGTGAGATCGATCGGGAACCCGTACGTGTCGTACAAACGGAAGGCTTCGGTGCCCGGGATCGTGCCGGCCGCTCCGCGGGTGAGCTCGTCCAACCGCTTGAGGCCTCCCTCGATCGTCTCGAGGAACCGCTCCTCCTCCGCCTGCGTGACCGACGCGATGTGCCGCTGCTTTTCGATCAGCTCGGGGTAGGTGTCGCCGAGTGTCCCGACCACGACCTTCGACAGCTCTGCGAGCACGGGCTCTGTCTGGCCGAGGAGGTATGCGTGGCGCACGGCCCGCCGCAGGATCCGCCGCAGCACGTAGCCCCTACCATCGTTCGAGGGGTAGACGCCGTCGGCGAGGAGCAGGCTCACCGCCCGGGCGTGATCGGCCAGCACCCGATAGCCCATGCCTGCCGGCCCGCGCTCGTACGGCCGGCCGACAACCTCCTCCGCCCGGCGAATGATCGGCATGAAGAGGTCGGTATCGTAGTTCGACGGGACATCCTGCAGCACGGCGGCGATGCGCTCCAGGCCGGCACCGGTGTCGACCGATGGCGCGGGAAGCGGGGGGCGGGATCCGTCGGCTGCCTGGTCGAACTGCATGAACACGAGGTTCCAGATCTCGAACAGATCGCCGGATTCGGCTAGCTCCTCGAATTCCGCGACTGTCGGCGGGGCTGTGGGACGGCGGGACGGCGGTCTGAGATCCACGTAGATCTCAGAGCACGGCCCGCACGGACCCGTGTCGCCCATCTGCCAGAAGTTGTCCTTGTCGCCCAGCCCGTAGATGCGGGCGTCGGGGAGACCCGAGATCTCCCGCCACAACCCCCGGGCGTCGCCGTCGGTGTGATGCACGCTGACGTAGAGTCGGTCCGGATCCATCCCGAGAAACTGCTCGCTCGTGACCCACTCCCAGGCGTACTCGATGGCACCCCGCT
>JBDHDN010000455.1:0-6412 GCA_039591485.1 Gemmatimonadota bacterium | reverse complement strand
GTGATTGGGAACGCGCTGCGATTGCGAGCCGCTGACGTGTGACGTGGATTCCGCGGGAGGCCGTCTTCACGAGCCCTTTCGCAATCGTTCACGCGTGGCCCTGATCTTCCCGTGATCCAGACCACGGGCCGTCCATTCGGCACGTCCTCTGCTGCCCACCAACCGTCTGGGCTTTCGGGAGCGGCTTCTTTGTTGGAGACTGGGAGAGCGGGACCCGTACGAAGACGTGCCTGTGTTGGCTTTGTGCCGGGGTGACGTAGATCGGCACGTCTCTCCGCTCAACTGTCGCGGAGACCGTCCAAGGTCGAAGCTTCCCACTGACCTTCCCAAGACGGTGTAAGGGAAGCGCGTAAGTCCAAACGGAGGGCCGGGGACTCGATCCGAAGGACACCGAGGCGACCGCAGGTCGCCGCAGGTGAACCCCGATGCGGTTCCCCGCGGCGGTTTTCAAGTTTCTATCTGGCTTTTGCCCGGCTCGCGCGTCCCGCTCCAAACGGTTGTCTCGCAGCCAGGCTGAGGGTTCCCCGATTTGTGTCTGGCTCCAGATAGCGGCTTTCGTCTACCCGCCAACCTTCCCATTGACCTTCCCAATGTCTCCGTTCTCGTCCTGTTCCTGTTTCGGGCCGATCAGGTCGCGAAGATTGTCCTTGATCAGGTGCAGGTAGTCTTCGGTGGTCTTGAAGCTTGCGTGCCCCATTGCCGCCTGCACCAACACCGGCGACTTCCCCTCTGACAACAACGTCGTGACACGGCGATGCCGAAGGTCGTGCCTTCTGAAGTCTTCAGGGAGACCCGCCCGCTTCGCCGCATTGCCGAAAGCGCGACGCGCCGCCGGTTTCCGCTTCAACTCGCCCCGGCGTCTTGTCACCGCCGTGCCGGCCGGGAGTGCTGCCTCCGGATGCGGGCCGGATTCCAACCCTGGCTGCAGCCCGACCGAGCGCGACGGTGTCGATGGATTCCTGCTGCGAGATCTTAGGCCGCTCGAGCGTCGACCGCCTCGCCTTCAGCGCCGTGCCCGTGAGCAGCCGATCCGATCGCCTTCGGCGCCAACACGAGCAGCACGACGCCGACGATGGCCAGTGCCGGCACATCGCCGATCAGGTGTCCGCGCTCCGCCGTATCGCGGATCGCCTGAACGCCCATGATGCCGGCGTGCACGATGCTGGACCACGCGGCAAACAGGATGAGACTCCGATGCTCGTGGGGCGCCTTCGCGGCGAGGATGAGAAAGACGCCCAACGTGGCGTATACGCCCTGGAACATCTGTTCATATTCGTGCTGGTTGGGTTGCCACTGCCAGCCCGCGGGCCAAATGCGCATCAGAAGGGCGACCCCGAACACGAAGATCACGCCTACGATCGGCAGCACCGTGCGCAGGACTTGCGCTTGTTGTTTGTCAGTCATGAGAGCTCCTTCGCGATGATGGCGCGTGGTAGCGCGCCGTGTGGGGTGTTGTGCGTCAGACGGGGGATGGGACGGCGCCCAACTGCACCAACACGCCGAGCCGGTCGAAGTTCGTCCAGCGCTGTACGATCTTCTGATTGCGGAACTCGAAGATGTACTGCGCTCCGAATGTCACCACGGTTCCAGTCGGCGAGACACCGCGGAACGCGCCCTCATGCGTGCCCTGGACGCTGAGACGCCACGCGACCTTCTCCCCTTCGCCGACGAGATCCTCGACGGTGATGTGGAGGTCGGGGAAGCCGTTCCAGAGCCCGGTGTAAAACCGCTCCAGTCCCGCGAGGTCAAGCGCTTCCGGCGCGAGACCGTGTGCGGCGACGGTGGGGTCGTGAATGTCGAACCAACCCGACCGGTCTCCCGGATGGTTGAACGCTTTCGCGCCTTGCATGAGGACGGCTTTGTGCTGTTCTACGGACATGGGTGCCTCCAAGGCTTTGGGGGGAGGTTGGCGTCAGATCCGAGGCCCGGCGATCAACATGGATCTGACAGATGGTGCTAATAGACAGACCGGTCTGTTATCTTCTCGGTCAAAAAAAATGCTCATGACATCCTCGCCAGTCACTTGACGGCGGCCTGAGCCTGCGGTCGAAGCGTTTCGATATATGTGTCGAGCACCCGGCGGCAGGCGTCGAAGGGCACGACGTCCTGGGCATTCTTGGCGATGCCGACCGCACCCATCAACACAGCGACGACGAACGTGCTCGCGGCGTCCGGTTCCACCTCCCTACTGACGGTGCCCTCCGCTTGGCCTGCTCGGAGACCCTCGGCGATCGTGTCCCGCCATTCCTCGATGACGGCCGCGAGCCGTTTGCGAAACCCCTCCTCAACGCCTGACATCTCCTGGACGAGATTGTTGAGTGGGCAGCCCCGCTCGACAATGCCGGATTTCAGCAGTTCCTTCTCCATCCGCTGACCCATCCGGTGGAGGCCCTCCGGCGGATCCTCCGAATCCCGGAAGGGCTGGAGGTAACGCTCCATCACCAGCGGCCTGACCCGCTCCTCGATCACCGCGTAACCCAGTCCGGTCTTATTGCCGAAGTGGTGGTAGAGGGCGCCTTTCGACACACCGCTCTTGTCGAGAATCTCCTCGATCCCTGCGCTTCGGAAACCGTACAGGTACATCTGGTCGAAGGCCGCGTCGAGCAGCGCTTCGCGGGCGTTTTGTGGGCTGTGGCGCTTCCGCACCGGCGATGAATCGATCTGCATACAGACCAGTCTGTTCATATCGGCCAGCGTTGTCAAGCTTTGAATGATGCCGGGGTGGCAGGGCGGACGAAGTGTCTCACGCACGTGCTGAGTGACTCAGCACCGTTGACAATCACTATTTGCCAGATGTACATACAAAACCGCATGGGTCGCCCCGCAGGGGGCGGCCCGAGATGCGCGCGAGCACACGGACCAACGTGACACCCCGGGGCCGGCGCAACGCCGACCCCGCGTCGAGCGGAGGGCGAGGGACTCGAACCCTCAAGGGATTGCCTTCCGCTGCTTCTGTTTGCAGCGAATCCTTCCCACAGACCTTTCCAACAACCGACAGTCCCGAACGTCGCGTGACGCTCAGGGCTGGGTTGCTGCCAACGTGGCCACGAGTCCTTCGGCCGTATGAGCTCCCGGTACGGCTCGTAGTCTGCGAGCCCCTCGCAGTCGAAGCGGTATTCGAGTTGGCGATGCCAAAGCGGCACGTAAGACAGCCCCTCGGCAGATGCCTGGCGGAGCATCCCGACGGCCTCCTCCCGCCTAACCCTGCGCCCTGCGTCTATTCAGCGGCGGGCGGAGGATTCGACGCGGAGCGCCAGCGAGCGTCACCGGTGACTGCGAGTTGACAACTGAAGACTGCGCCCCTACCGCTCCACCTCCACATCCGCACCTTGCAGCCTCGTGTCCGCCGGTGCAGCCTATCCTGTCACCCGATCAACGCGCTCTTCAGCAGACCGACTTGAGGAGTCCAGATCATGAGCAAGGCCAAGAAGAAGGAAAAGCGCGACATCGCAGCCCTTTCACGGCGCACGTTCCTGAGCGCGACTGGCAGCGCGGCTGCCGCGTTGACGATCGTTCCGCGGCACGTGCTCGGCGGGCCTGGGTACCAGGCTCCCAGTGACATGGTCAACGTTGCGGGTATAGGCGTGGGAGCGAGGGGCGCTCAAGACATAGCCGGTATCACCGCTCCCGACGTTCCGATCGAACGACCGGCGCGCACGGCCACGGGGCAGCCGCTCACTCCGGAGCAGATGGCCGAGTTGGAGGCCCGGCGAGCCGCCTGGCAGGCTGCTCAGCGCCAGCGGCAACGCCGGCAAGAGCAGCAGGCTCAACCGGAAGACCAACCGAAGCAGCTCGCAAACATCTATGCCCTGTGTGATGTGGACACGGAGTTCGCGGCTCATGTCTTCAGAGGCTATCCCAAGGCGAAGGTGTATACGGACTTTCGCAGGATGCTGGATAGCGAGAAGGAGATCGATGCCGTCGTCATCGGCACTCCGGATCACACACACGCCGTCATTGCGGCATACGCCATGAGAATGGGGAAGCACGTATACGTGGAAAAACCGCTCTGCAAGACGGTGTTCGAGTGCCGCGCGCTCACGAGGATCGCCAACGAGATGAATGTGGTGACCCAGATGGGGAATCAGGGACACGCGACGGAGGGGAGCCGGATGACGGTGGAGTGGATTCAGTCCGGTGCCATTGGTGACGTCCGCGAAGTCCGCCTATCGACGAACCGACCGATCTGGCCGCAAGGTGACATTCCGCGCCCGGAAGGAGTCCCCGTGCCCAGCGCACTGGATTGGGATACCTGGCTGGGTCCTGCGCCAATGAAGCCCTATCATCCGGATATCTGCCATTTCAACTGGCGCGGTCTGTGGGACTACGGTACGGGCGCCATGGGCGACATGGGCGCCCACATACTCGATGCCGCAGTCTGGGCCCTCAACCTGGGTCTGCCGACCACGATCCAGGCGAGCTCCACCAGATACAATGATGAGTTCCTACCGCTCGCGGAGATGTTGACGTACGAGTTCGCCGCACGTGGCACCATGCCGCCGGTCAAGCTGACGTGGGTGGACGGTGGACTCAGACCCCCCCGTCCCGTGGCGTTGGAGGCGGGGCGCTCCGTTCAGGATGCGATCTATCTCGGCGACAGAGGCGCCATGATGCACAGGAGCCACGGCGCGGAACCTGAGATCGTACCCCGCACGGCCATGGACGCATATGAGCCGCCCGACCCGTGGATCCCGCGCACCGGCGACATCTACGAGGACTTCATCGACGCAATCAAGAACGGCCGGAAGTCCTCCAACGACCTCACCGTTGCGGCGCATCTGACCGAGATCATGTTGCTGGGGAACATCGCGGTGCAAATGGCCGGCCGGCATACGACGTTGGAGTATGATGGTGTACGGGGCGAGTTCACCAATCTTCCTGAGGCCAACGATCTGCTGCACTACGAGTACCGAGCCGGCTGGAGTCTGTAGTCGGGTCGTCTCGCGTATCCGACGGGATGGCTCAGGAGTAGATCGGTCTACTTCAGCTCCAGGATGTCTCTCATTCCACCGTGTCCACTGACGCGCGCGGGCGCGCCTTCACGCCAGTGCGTTCTTGCAGAATTCGACACACCGCTTCACTTCGGCTACGGCATCCGAGTCCCCGGGGACTTCATACTCTAGCTCGATATCAGCCGGGAACGTGTACTGGTTCCGCTTCATCAACTGCAGAATGAGCGCCAGCGGCGTATCACCCTCCCCAAACGGCATATTGGGCCCGTCGTTGACCTTGCGGTCCTTGATGTGCAGGCTGAGAATCCGTCCCTCCTCCGCGTACCGCTCGATGATGGAGAGGGGAGACTCGTTGGTGCCCGCGACATAGTGGCCAACGTCGAGGTTCATACTCATGTGTGCGCTGTGAGCAAAGGGCGCGTCCCAGCTCGAGGCGGTGACCTGCGTGTGGTTGTGGAACCCGATCCTGATTCCAAACTCATCGGCATATGGTGCCAAGAACCTGGCTTTGTCTTCTGATATTTCCGTTGTGATCCCGCTGGCGCCGAGCGTCTTGGCAACATTGAAGCAGTAGTTCACCTCGGCTCGCGACATGTTCGGGCCGATATCTCCAAACTTGATGATGTGAATGTTGACTCCGGCATCGTTGAACCTTCTTCGCAGCACCTCGAACTGGCCCATCGAGGCGGAGGTGCGCCATTCACTCGTTTGCTCGGCCTGCGCTTCACGCGCTGCGAGGAACTGGGCGCGCTGCTCGGCCGTGATCTCCTCACCTGGGCGGGGCCATGGCGGCCGTTCAAACGTCGGGGCCCCCGCAAACTGTTCGGCCGGTTGGCCCATGAGCTCGATGGAGCTGATGCCGCAGCGAACGAGGTACCCGAGCAGGTCGTCTACCGTGCTGGGCATGCTGCGGAAGCTGTACGTGATGGTCCCGATCTGCACGCCACCGAATCTCGAGTCGGGCTTGAGATTCTCCTGGCTGAGCAGGGAGCCCGGAACCAGCGGTGTCGCAGCTGCGGCTGCCGCGTATCCGACGAAATCACGCCGGGTCATGTGGCCGACGCCTCGACCGTGGTCATTCATGTCCGTGCCTCCGGAATCAGGCTCTCGCAGTAGCCTCTTTGTTCTGCCGTTCTGAGGGGTAGCGCAAAGATGCAGCTGTGTCTGACGATCGACAACTTGCCTCTGCGAAGGGTGAGTGAGCGGGGCGGCGATCTCGATCTCGCACACGAAGCGGCCGATGCCCAGGCTGGCGGCAAGCTCGGGACGGAGGACGTTCAGTAGCTGCCTGACGGTTATACTTCAGGTCTTCAGCGGCGGTACACATCGAAAGTCCTTTGCTTCTGTACGCAGCGAGACCTTCCCAACACCGTCCCAACGAGCGCGGAGGGTGTTCGGTGAAGCTGGTATGGGTCGCTGAGGGAGACGGCCAGGGAGAGGGGCGATTGCAGATTGATGAT
>JBDHDN010000454.1:0-3472 GCA_039591485.1 Gemmatimonadota bacterium | reverse complement strand
GGGGGCCCAGCCCAGCGCCCCGACCGAGCCCCTGGAAGCTCCCATTATTCTCGTTCCCGACCCAAATCTTAGGTCGGGGTCGGGGAACGGGAATGGCCCTCTGGGTGAAGGATTCCGACTTTCGCCTTATAATCGCCTCGTTGGCCTCGGTGTTGCTGATCAAGAGATAGCTTTAGGAGAAAGCCCGATGGGCGGACGAGGCTCGACGCGCTGGCGCGGCCACACGAAGCGCCCCCTGGTCGAGAAGGCGCTCGCGGTCGACCTAGTCGCCCTGCACCGGGCTGGGCTCTACGAACGGCCGGGCACCATGCTGCCGTTGACGTGGGCCCGGGACGAGGCCGTGTTGGCGGCCGGCCAGGTGCGTCTGGTGGTGGGCGACGAGGACAACCGCTGTCTCGACGTGGAGATCGCCGTCAGTGGCGTCCCGGACGCGCTCTCGATGCGGCTGGAACTCGTCGCCTTCCGTCCCAGCCTGGGGGGCACGCGGTGGTATTTGCGGTGCCCCGAGGACAGCTGCGGGCGCCGGGCCCTGCGGCTGTACGTGTCGCCGGAGGCCGACAGGATCGGCTGTCGCCAGTGTCTGAGGCTGATTCATCGAACGGACCAGCAGCACGATGCCCGGCTCGACGAGGCCAGGCGCGATCCCAGGGGTTTCGCCGCGAGCCGGCAACGACTCCCAGGGCTGTGGTCTGGCGTCGTCACCGCTCGGCTCGCCATGAGCGCCCTGGAGGCATCGGCTGCCCGGCGGCGTGGCTGGGGCTGGGGCGTTCGGTCGACGACAGCCTGGAGCCGTGCCCTCGACGAGATGCTGTCCGAGGTGATGGCGTCTCCGTCGTCCTGACGGCCACCTACACACGCGGACTGATTCCCAGGTAGCCTGCTCGGTGGCCGGGCGGCGCCCCGGTCCCACCTAGTGGACAGCGCATGGGGATCGACGACCGGCTCAAACTCAGGCTTGCGACGCTCGGGTCCCAGGGGAAGCGGCCGATCATGGCCGACACCGCTCGTGGGCCATTCTTCAGAGCCGTCGACGATCTGGCTCCCGAGGTGCGGGAGGCTCTCAGGGACGACGTGTGGCCCGTGTTCAAGAAGATGTCGGCCGCGCTGGACAAGCAGGGACGGCTCGGCGACCCGGACGACCCGAACACGATCTCCTTCTACCGCACGCTGGCATCACGCCCCCACACCCATCCTGACTCCGTCCACGAGGCCTTCATGGCGTGGTATCGCGAGGCCTGTGCCGACGAGGACGCCGCCGTCCTGCCGCTCAAGGCCGCGCTCGCCGCGTGGATGAATCGGTTCTACTTGGCTACGGCGTGGGTCGAGTCCACTGCCCTGAGAACGATCTGCGAGTGGGAGCGAGACCCGAAGCGGACCGAGGAGCCCACATGGTTCGTCCCGGGCACACTCGGCCACGACGTGACGTACACCCAGGAGATCATCGAGGTCCGGCTGCCCAGCGTGACGGATCTTGTGCTGGCAGACGCCCCCTCCGTGAAGGCGCGGTTCCGCGAGGCGTTCAAGAACGTCATTGACGCGGCTGTGGAGCGGGCGTCCGAGGAGGCAAAGGGGCTCGGGATCCAGGTCGCGCAACCCGGAGGCGCCGAGCACCACGTCGAATGGCTCGTGCGTCGGCAGGTCTGCGGTGAGTCCATCAAGAGCATCGCGGTCGTGGAAAACAAGCGCGCCACTGTCCGCGAAGCTGTCATTCGGCTACGGAAGCACCTCGATCTTCCTAAGAGGCCCGACGCTCCGCCTGGGCGTCCAGTCGGCGCGAAACCTAAGTAGACGCCGATATTTCTAGGCTCCCTTCGATTCACCAAGAAATGTGGGGGGTCGGATCGCTTAGCAGCCCCCATTTTTACCATCCCCAGCGTGTGCAGACTCCCCTGAGTACCACCCAACTCGGAGGAGGCCCGCATGAGGCTGCTCACTGTCTCCCAGGTCGCACGCGTACTTCAGGTACGCATCCCACGCGCCTACCAACTCGTCCGCGACGGCGTCCTGCCTGTCGTCCGCGTCGGTCGGCAAGTCCGCGTCGACGAGGATGCGCTGCGCGAGTGGGTGTCTCGCGGCGGACATGGTCTCGAAGGCCACGATCATCAGCAGGCCCAATAACGAAACCGCCGGCGTGGGCCGCCGGCGATCTCTCGAACACTACGAATGGAACGTTGACGCATGGACTCTAGCACGATCTCTTGGACAAGAACGGCACCCATAGTTCCCGAGACAACAGCCTGCGGTTTCCCGGAGGGTCGCGCCGATGGGTGAACGTGGGCGAGAGGCAAGGAAGCTGGCCGCCTTGGGGTGGCAGTTGTTCCCGGTCTTCGAGATCACGTCAGCAGGGCAATGCGCTTGTGGCTCTGTACCCTGCGAAGACCGCGGAAAGCACCCACGCACAGAGCACGGGTTCCACGACGCCATCAGCGACCCGAAGCGAATACGTCGTTGGTGGAGTGGGTGGCCCAACGCAAACATCGGCATCCGAACGGGGCGCGAGTCCGGCCTGGTCGTCCTCGACGTCGACCCGCGCCACGATGGACACAAGAGCCTCGCCCGCATCGAGGAGCGGTACGGCCCTGTGCCGGAGACCCTGGAGTCCTCGACCGGCGGTGGTGGCCGACACCTGTACTTCGCGCACCCAAGCGACCGTCCAGTTCGCTGCACGACCAACTTGGCGGGCTACTCAGGTATAGATGCTCGCGCCGACGGTGGGTACGTGGTCGCGCCGGGGTCGAACCACGAGAGCGGCGGGAAATACGAGTGGTCGAAGGCGCCCAGCCCCGACGACCTGGCGCCGACGCCCGTCTGGATCCTCGACCTGCTGGACGCCACCAGCGCCAAGAGGGCCGTCGGCCGGGAGGGGGAGGAGCCGCGCATACCCGAAGGCGAACGCAACGACACACTGACGAGCATGGCCGGCACGATGCGCCAGCGTGGCATGTGCCGCGACGCGATCCAGGCAGCACTGATGGTCGAGAACGAGGTGCGATGCGACCCGCGCCTCTCCAACGCCGAGGTCCAGGCGGTCGCACGATCTGTGAGCAAGTACCCGCCGCGTGATGGCGGGCCGGATGCGCAAGGCCCCGACATTGGGCAAGACGGGAAACCAGGCTCTTTGTTGGGCCTGTCTACACTCGGAGAGTTGTTGGCGGAGCCGGAGGAGGAGCAGTTCTGGGTCGTCGAGGACCGACTCCCCGTCGGCGGCATTTCGATCCTGGCGGGCAAGCCGAAGGTGGGGAAGACCACGCTGGCCCGCGACCTCGCACTAGCCGTCGCACTCGGCCGTTCGTGGTTGGGCTGGCGCACCCTGCAGGGCACGGTGATCTATCTCGCCCTGGAAGAGAAACGCAGCCAGGTTACCGGGCACTTCCGCGCAATGGGCGCGACCGGCACGGAACCCATCCATGTGGCGTTCGATGTTACCCACGAAGGATGGGAAACGGGCCTCCGTGCTGTTGTTGAAGAGCAG
>JBDHDN010000453.1:0-3480 GCA_039591485.1 Gemmatimonadota bacterium | reverse complement strand
ACCATGCGCCAGAACATCTGGTCGTACCCCATCGATTCAGGCACGGGCTCGATAGTCGCTGGTCACCCTGTGACCAGCGAAAGCGCGGTGATCCAGGCGCATGACATCTCGCCTGACGGCAGGTGGATCGCTTACTCCTCGGACCTGCGGGGCGACTTGGACATCTACACGAGACCCGTAGAGGGTGGCAACCCGAGGCCGATAGCCGACAGCCCGAACGGCGAAATCGACCCCCGACGGTCACCCGATGGAACCGAGATCGCGTTTCATGAGCAGGTTGGTGACGAGATCTCGGTGAAGGTGGTTTCGTCAGACGGCGGCACCCCGTTCCAAGTTGCTATTGCCCACTTCACTTGGCTCTCCGCGTGGTCGCCCGGCGGGCTGGATCTTGCGTTCAACGCAGGCTCGCCGGGACAGATGGAGGCGTGGATTGTGTCGCGTGAGGCGGTTGGCGGGCCGTGGGGTGAGGCGACGCAAGTGACCGACTTCGGCTGCCGGTCCTCAGATGGGGCACCCGACGGCAGCGGTGTGTTGTGTACGGTGTTCGCGGAGACGGGGTTTGGGGAGATTGTGCTGGTGTCGCGAGAAGGAAAAGAGGTGTGGCGCTACGATTTGGCGACAGCCGGGATAGCAATCCAATCCCAACATCAGATGTTCTCCAGGGACGGCTCGACTATCTACGCATGGGGGAGGCTCGAAGACGGTACGGAGGGGATGTGGGCCGTTCCGGTGCAGGGCGGCGACCCGAGCCTTGTCGTTGCGTACGACCGCGCCGACATCAATGCCCAGCAGTGGCTTGCCGTCGGCCGCGACCGCCTCTATCTGACCGTGGCACAGAAGGAGTTGGACATTTGGGTGGCGGATGTGGAGGTGGAGCGGTAACAGGACGGACAGCGTGACCAACCGCCGTTTCACGAGTTGCTGAGGCCCAAGGGGTAGGCAGCAGTAAGCTAATTCGGAACGAGTCAGCTTCGAGCGGCGCTCGGGGCGCCTGTTGTTGGGAAGGTCTGTGGGAAGGTCTCCCTGCAAACAGAAACGAAGGAATGCAACGGAAAGCAGAAGCGCGCGCGTCTAACGACCCGACGTGACAACGAAGAGCAAAGGCCTCCCAATACGAGGCTCAGCCGTCGCCCGGTACGTCCGCCTTCGTACGGGATGACACCTCCTGGCAGACCGTCCGTGCCAGGGCTACAGACTCAAGCGCGGTATCTGAAGATGGGGCATCCACGTCACCGGGATAGCGGTACTTCCACGCGTACTCTGTCAGCGGGGCGGCCCGCCTCAAGAGGGCGGTCAGGGTGTCATCCAGGGCGACACACTATGTTCCCAGCTCGCCCAAGTCATGTGTCTTACGGAAGGGTTCGTCGTGCCATGTGAGGAACGCCTTGAGGGCCTTTTCGATCGCCTGTTGGCAGTGAAACAAAGCATCGCCAACGATCGGCGGCGTGACACCGAGATCAGCTTCCGCACTGCGTAGATCCATTGCGGCTTTCTCCAGCCACGCCTGGGTGTCTGCGGCACGGACCGGATCAGGCTGCATGGAGCAGCGTTCCCTCGCGGACGACAGTAGCAGGTAGGGAGGCCCGCAGGTGCAAGCGTTCATCGAACGCACGTTGGGTCCAGACCAGCACATCAGCGCCGACGCCGAGACCCCACAACGCCTCGTAAGCCCGCGCACTTTGGCGCGCCGCCAGCGGCGTGGTATTGGATACGACGACCAGAAGATCGTAATCCGAGTCGCTGGTGGCCTCGCCCCTCGCATGGGATCCAAAGAGATAGATTCGATCCGGCTGATAGGTGGCCACCAGCCGGCGAACAACCTCCTGTAGGACGGGATCACTCTGGATTGTGCGCGGTCCTTCAGTCACGTGGCTGACTCACGGTCGGATGTTCCCCTTGCGAAACTACTTCCGGTCAACCGGAGCGTCCATAGTCAGGCCACCGGTTCCGAGCCGCAGAGGCCTGAGGGGTGCTTCGAGCCCGGACTCGCGCCGTGCGCAGTTGGGAAAATCCGTGGGAGGGTTTCGCTGCAAACAGAAGCAACGGAAGGCAACGGAAAGCAGAGCGCGGGTGTCAAACGACTCGAACTGACAACGATGTGCGAAGGAAAGCAACGAAAAGCAGAATCTTCGCAGGAACTTGAAAACCGCCGGGAGCAATCCCTTGAGGGTGGAGCTGCGGCTGCTGCCGCAGCCTCGCTCTGCTTCGCAACGAGTCCCTCGCCCTCCGCTGGAATTACGCGATTCCCCTCCCCCACACTTGGGGAGGTTTTGGGAAGGTCTCCCCTCTCGCCTGCGCCGCGCCGCGTATACCACAGTAGTTCTCTCTCCTATTCCTTTGTGCAGCGCTCTGGCCGTCTGATTCCTGCAGCCCTATTGTAGGGCACATCCAGCCGAGGTCACCCATGACCGGTCTGCTGGAACGCTTGAAGCAGGCCCTCGCCGACCGCTACACGATCGAGCGGGAGATCGGTAGCGGTGGGATGGCCACTGTCTATCTCGCCGAGGATCTCAAGCACCATCGGCAGGTTGCCATCAAGGTGCTCGACCCCGAACTCGCCAGAGCGTTGGGAGCCGAGCGGTTCCTGCGGGAAGTGGAAGTCACGGCCAAACTCACTCACCCACACATCCTAACACTGATCGATTCGGGTGAAGTCGCCGGCTTCCTGTACTACGTCATGCCCTACATCGAGGGCGAGACGCTCAGAGAACGGATGAACCGCGAAGGGCAACTCCCTCTCGATGATGCCCTGCAGATCACCAAAGAAGTCGCCGTGCTGGCTGACGCGACTGGTACGGATGTGCGCGCGGCGTTGCTGCGGCTGGATTCTGTGATGCGCCCGTTCCCGGTGAGGGGGGGCGCTGGGGGCGATCATGAGCTGATGCCAGCGCTGCCAAACCTCGTGCTTGCGCAGCGGCTGGCGCAGTACGGCGAAGCCCAACGGGCTCTCGGGGCGAGCCGGCGGCGCACCACGCGCACTGGCGACGAATTGTTCCACCCCTTCTTGCCGGAGTACCTGCGGCAAGAAGGCGACCTCGCCGCCATGGTCGGCGATACGGCAGGAGCGATCGAGGCATACCAGCACTACCTCGCGCTGCGTGAGGATCCGGATCCGCCGTGGCGCGCGCAGTGGGATTCGGTGAGAGTGGAGTTGGCAGCGCTGGCGGCGCAGTAGACGCATTGTCGTGAGAGTGTCCCAACCCAAGCGTCACCCCGCACTCGGGACTTTCAATTTCGGGGAAGGTCTGTGGGAAGGTCTCACGGCAAACAGATGCAAGAGAAAGCAACGGAAAGCAGAAGCGTGGGTGTCTAACGACTCGAACTGACAACGATATGCGAAGGAAAGCAACACGAAGCAGAATCTTGGCAAGAACTTGAAAACCGCCGCGGGCAACCGCTTCGGGGTTCGAGTCCCCGGCCCTCCGTTGGACTTACGACGTTCTGTTCACCCTCCGTGAACGGTCGTTGGGAAGGTCTTGG
>JBDHDN010000452.1:0-3481 GCA_039591485.1 Gemmatimonadota bacterium | reverse complement strand
CAAGCGTTGCACCGCAACGCGTTGCGGACCCCGTCGAGCAGCGGGGTCCTCTCGTCTTGGCCCGGGGAGCTGCACGGCCTGAGAGGGAGCGGTAGTGCCCCCGTGAGGTCCTCACGGGAACGAATCACGTAGACGGGCACATGAGCGGTGGCGGCGCGCACCGTTGAGATCGCTCACTGCGAGGGTCCGGCGTGGAGCGGTACGCTGAACGGCGACGTGCTCACTCTGCTCGCGGTGGTCGGGAGCCAAACTACCCGGCCCCAGCCGCCCCCCCAACGAAACGAACGCCCCAGCGCGGCGAGAGGCTGAGGCGTTCGCGTGCGTCGGACGACCGACATGGACTACCGTGCCCGACGATGTATCCTACCCAATTCCCAACACGGCAAGTGTGAGCCAGATCACAGAATGGGAGACCGATATGCGAACGCCCCAGCGTCGAGCGATGCTGAGGCGTTCGCGGGAGTCGGAGAACCGCAAGGGCTGTCCTCACCGACGCTGCTATGATAACGACGGCGCTGCGCAACGTGTGTGATCGCCGTCACAAAGGCCGGGGGCGAAATGTCCCGGTTTGTGGAGTCGACGCATCACGGGCGGCGGCGGCCCCTCAATCCCGACAGCCCCTTACCCACTTCTGCGACAGCTCGGCCCGTACGTTGTCGTCGTTCCTCCAGAACGGAGAGTACCATGCGTCGCATGATTCTCCCGCTGATCCTGCTGGTCGCCCCTGCGTGCCAGCCTGCGGCTGCTCCCCTGAGCGAGGCGGATGCCGCCGAACGCCCCGGCCAACGTCGGGCGAGAGGCGATCCGGGCGTGGTACGCGACCGCGGTGTTCGCGGCAGCCGACTACGACGACTTCACCACCACACCCGGCGAGATCGATGGCGCGAACCGCCTCGCGTTCAATCGCGGCAGCTACTGGTTCACCACCGTCCCGACCGGCCCCGAATTGCTGATGAACGCGATCCGCGAACCGTCGGGCGACCACGACGGGACATTGATGGTCCCCTGGCCCCCGTACACGTAGGCGACGATTCTCGGATCGCCCCCGCCCGCCGGCATCGCCCGCAGATATACCTGCCGGTAGAACGGGTGGTCGCTCGGGTCGACGTCGGGCAGGTACGAGAGGAACACGAGCTCTGTCCCGTCAGGCGAGACGTGCGGAAACCAGTTGTTGTACGTGTCGTCGGTGAGCTGAACCTGCTCACTCCCGTCGGGCTTCATCCGCCAGATCTCCATGCTGCCGCTGCGCACGGAGTTGAAGTAGATGTACTGCCCGTCCGCTGAGTACTCGGGTCCGTCGTCGAGGCCCGGCGCATCGGTCAGGCGGATTTCCTCTCCACCCTCGACCGGAATCCGGTAGACGTCGTACTCCCCTCCGCGCTGGGCCGTGTAGACCAGGTATCGCCCGTCAGGAGACCAGCCATGGAGATAGGATGGTCCCCTGTCCGTCACGCGCCGCGGCGCCCCGCCCTCCGCCGGGAGCACGTAGATGATCGACGCGCCGTCGTCTTCCGCGCTGTGATGACTGATCGCCTGCCAGCGACCGTCGAACGAGAGGACGTGATCGTTGTTGTTGCTCGTCGCAAAGCCCGTGTTGACGGCGACCGGCGCGCCCGTGTCCAGGTCGAACCGGTACAACAGGCCACCTGCCGTGTACACGAGGGCCCTGCTGTCCGGCGTCCAGTTCGGCGCCTGCAACGACTCGGGCGAGCGATACAGGATCTGCCGATGCCCCGTCTCGGGATCGAGGACCTCGAGGTTGCTGCCGAGGTAGTCCTGATATGGAACCAGCTCGTCACCGGCCGGCGCGATGATGCGGACGTTCCGAAAGACACCATCCTCGAGGACGTCCGCGTTGTGCGAGGAGACGAACACGCCGACGTACACCTGTTCGCCGAGGACGAGATCCGAGCGCGTCTCACGCGTGAACGCCTCGCCGTGACGCGCGACCGACATCACGTAGCTGTTCCCCCGCCGCTCCAACTGGATCACATCCGGTCCCGTGACCGACGAGCGCACCTCCTCCGTTTGACCCCCGACGCTCGCACGCCATTGAAGAGCAGCGAGTCCGTCGCCGTGTAGCACGGCACTCACGTGCGCCGCGTTCGCGTCCAAATCGGAGCGCACCATCCAGCCCAGCTTTCGGTGCGGATCCACACCCTCCCCGACGAAGTGCCCACTTGCGCGCACGATGAAATCGCCCTGCAATCGCTTCCAGACGAAGTGGAACTCGTCGTGGTCGAACCAGATGTTGTAGCCGGAGCCGGAGACGACGTACTCCTGTCGCATGGCATCGTACGTCACACCGCCCGTGCGCCTCGGGGCCCCCACGTCCGTGTGGTTGTCGAACACACCGAGGGCCTGACCGAATACCTCGGAGTGCGACAGGGTCACCAAGCCGACGAGCCAGACGGCCGTCATCTTCCTCATGATAGCGCACTCCTCCCAGGGTAGTCGGTGCGGACGCGGGGTAGCGACCTCGACACCGAGCGGTACCGACGCACGCCCTACCATACGGTGTCATTGCTACGGCGTCCAGCGAACACAGCGCGGAGCGGATGTACTGGCTCGACCGGCGGGTCGGGAGCGAAATCGAGAGGAGACTGCGCACCGGAGCACGGATTCCACAACGATCGTGTGCACGTGCAGAACTCAGCGTTCTGCACCGAAAATCGCGCGCCGGTGCGGCGTTTCAGAGGGAAATTGCCGGCGCGCGCGCGGCAGAAACCTGCGTCTTCAGAGGGAGAAACACCGGTTTCCCTCTGGCGTCAGAGGGGGAAGAGGCTTGTTTCAGAGGGAGAATGCCTTACTTTGGTGGGCGTCTGGGGCTGGTTGTCCACCGTTCACAACCTTCTCCGAGGTTCACATGGGCAAGAAAAAGGCAGTGAAGAAGGCCGCCAAGAAGGTCGTCAAGAAGGCAAAGAAGGCGGCGAAGAAGACAGCGAAGAAGAAGACCAAGCGGAAACCGAACCCGCAGTTCATGAAGCCGGTCACGCCGGATGCGAAGCTCGCCGCCGTCGTGGGGTCGAAGCCGGTGCCGCGGACGGAGCTCACCAAGAAGCTGTGGGCGTACATCAAGAAGAACGGACTGCAGGACAAGAAGAATCGCCGGATGATCAACGCCGATGCAGCGCTCAAGGCGGTGTTCAACGGCAAGTCCCAGGTGAGCATGTTCGAGATGACGAAGTTGGTGAACAAGCACGTCAAGTAGGATCTAAACGTCGCAGTTGCAGGTGCAGCACCGGCAGGACAGCCTCATACTCCAGCCCCGTAGTGGGGGGCCGGCGCGCTCGCCGGCCCCCAATGAGGTTCTAACCGTCCGAGCGCCATGGCTCGCCGCGCCGCCTCGTTTCGGTGCAGCACGACTCGTTCCGAACCACCCCGCTCGAACGATTCCGTCAAGCAGACACCGATAACCCGCTGTCGGGAAGACGTTTACGCAGACGGGCACCGGCCCTTTCTGCCTGGCATTGCACTTGCC
>JBDHDN010000451.1:0-3495 GCA_039591485.1 Gemmatimonadota bacterium | reverse complement strand
TGGACATCGAGTGGCTCGACGCGCAGACATGGATCGCGGTTGGCGTACGAGGCATGGTATTGCACACGGACGATCACGGCGCGAGCTGGACGAGGGTCGACAGCGGCACCTTGAACCTGCTTCGCAGCGTCACATTCATCGATGCGCGGGTCGGGACCGCGGTGGGAGGCGGCGGGGTGATTCTTCGTACGGAGGACGGCGGGCACCGTTGGATCTACCAGGAGAGTGGAACACGCGAGTTTCTGGCCGACGTCTTCTTCACCGACAGCGATCACGGCTTCGCCGTCGGACACGGCGGCACCATACTCGTTACCCACGACGCCGGACACACGTGGTCCCGGCAAGCGAGCGGGACGTCGGAAATCCTCAGCGGAGTCCACTTCACCGACTCGAGCACCGGAACGGTCGTCGGCTTCGAAGGCACGATTCTCGTCACGAAAGACGGCGGCGCCACGTGGACCGGAGAAACGAGTTGGACCCGCGAGCCGCTATTCGCCGTTCACATCACCGACACGAACAACGCTGTGGTCGTCGGCGGGCGGGGAACGATACTGCGCACGATCCACTGACCGGCACCGGTGAGCGTTTCACCGGCAAGACCACGTTGTGCCCGAACGGCAGGTGGATCTCGACCGATCTCCCCTCGGGCTGCGAGGGCTGAGCCTCCGACGCCCGAGACCGCCCGCCGTGGGCGCGGCGGGTAACCTCGAGAGTGCCGCCGGCCTCGTGGCGTTCGTGGCGCGGACGCTCGAGCGGCTCACCGAGTTGCCGCGCTCGAGCACGCGTTCCAGAGACCTCGTGTGGCGGGCACTCCGACGCACCCTTTCGCGCTGCCCGAGGTTCACCTCGGTGGACAACACTCGCAGGACGGGCTCGGGATGGGTTGGCGCCACACGGGTGCGGTGACCGCTACCTGACCCCCACCTGCGCGACGATCCTCGCGAACCGCGCATCCGTCCGCAGCGGCTCGTAACCCGGATCGAGGTGGATGAAGATGAGCCCTGCCGAGCGTGACCGGAGTGCCTGCTCGAGCGCGGCAAACGCCCCGTCGAAGTCCCCCACGGCCGCATATCCCATCGCGAGCACTTCAGATCTGAGGTAGTGCTCCTGCGCCTCGCTTGCGAGCCGCTCCATGATCGCCTGTGCTTCTTCCCGTTGGCCCATGGCCGCCAGTGCGCGCACCAGGTGGGCATCATACGAGCGGACGCTGGATCGGAGTGACTGGCCCTTCCGGTACCACTCGAGGGCGTGTTCGGGATCGCCCTTGCCGAGGTAGGCGGAGCCGATGTCGAGGAACGCGTGGAAGTAGTTCGGATCCAGCTCCAGCGTCTTCTGGCTCTGCTCGATCGTGCCGTCGTGCTCCCCCAGAAAGAGCAGGTAGCGGCCCACCCACCGACTGAACAGCGGGGCGAGCGGATCGAGTACGAGCGCCTGCCGCAGTTCCTCGAGCCCCCTGTCGAGCTTGCCGACGCACGGGAGCGTGCTGCCGAAGACAAAGCGCGCTTCGGCCGAGTTCGGGTTCAGGGTCACCGCATTGGTCAGCTCGCGTTCGGCACCTGCGAAATCCCACTCGTACCAGCACAGCACCTTGCCCAGCGCGGTGAACGCGTCTCCCAGGGACGGCTCCAGGTCGAGCGCGCGCAGCGCGGACGCTTTCGCCTTGGGGTATGCCTCGTCGGGGGCCACCCAATCGTCCGCGAGATAGGCCCAACAGTCCGCGATACCGGCGTGGGCACGAGCATGCTCCGGCGCCACCTGCAAGGCCTGCTCGAACAGCTCGATGCCTCGCCGGAGATCGAGCTCGGTGAACTTGTTGTAGAAGAAGCGTCCTTTCAGATACAGGTTGTACGCCTCGAGGTTCTCCGGCGCGGGGGCCATCCGTGACCCCGCATCGCCGACGAGCTTGACCTTCAGGGCACCCGCAATGGCTCGGGAGATCTCGCCCTGTATGGCGAACACGTCCTCCAGCTGCCGGTCGTACGTTTTGTTCCAGAGGCTGTAGCCGTTGGTGACGTCGGTGAGCTGCGCGGTAATGCGGATGCGCCGGCCCACCTTGCGTACGCTTCCCTCGAGCACGGTCCCGACACCCAGCTTCTTCCCGATCTGTCGCACGTCGACGTCCTTGCCCTTGAACGCGAAACTCGACGTGCGTGACGCCACCTGGATGCCCGGTACGTTGCCGAGCACGTTGATGATCTCCTCCGTCATGCCGTCGCTGAAGTACTCGTTCTCGGGATCCGCGCTCATGTTGGCAAACGGCAGCACCGCGACGGATTTGACACCGCTGGTGGCCTGTCCGACGGCCGCCACAGCCTCCGGCGTATGCAGCGTTCCGCTCTCTGCATCCCGCAGCGCTGCGGCGAACTCGGCCGCTGAGGCAAACCGGTCGACCGGCGTGCGCGCGAGCGCCCGCGTGACGACCGCGTCCACCGGCTCGGCGACGTCACGAACCACCTTCACGTGGGGAACCGGTGCGCCGAGCCGCTTGGCGATCACCGCCTGCGCGGTGGGTCCCGTGTATGGCGGCTCGCCCGACAGCATCTCGTACAGCACGCATCCGAGGCTGTAGAGATCGCTGCGCCCGTCCACCTCGGACTCCGCAGATGCCTGTTCCGGACTCATGTATGCTGGCGTGCCGATTGCCATCCCGGTCAGGGTAATGTCGCGCTCGGCCGAGCTCACCGCCTTGCCAATGCCGAAGTCGGCCAACATGGCCGCCCCTTCATGGAGCAAGATGTTCTCCGGCTTGATGTCCCGGTGAATGACACCATGGCGATGCGCGTAGTCGAGCGCCGACGCAACCTCCTGCGCAATGCGGATTGCCTCATCCAGCGGAAGCTGCGGTTCCTTGTCGAGGCGCTCCCGTAACGACCGTCCCTCCATGGTGGGCATCACGTAGAACAAGAAGCCGTCGGCCTCGCCGGAGTCATACAGGGGGAGGATGTGCGGGTGGGTCAGCTTGGCCGCGATCCTGATCTTCCTCAAAAACCTCTCGGCGCTGATCTCGGAGGCCAGGGTGGGTCGAAGCACCTTGAGTGCGACGTTGCGGTCATGCCGCTCGTCCCTCGCGAGAAAGACGACAGCCATGCCACCCTCGCCGAGCTTGCGTCCGATCGAGTAGCGACCGCGCAGCGCAGCGCGCAGGACCTCAACAAAGTCCGCCATGCTCACCCAATGTGCATGGGGCATCGGCCGAGTGATAGGGGACCGGACTCGCGCTACTACCGCGCCCCGAGCGCCGCATGACGCCCAGGACAGCGGGCACTGTCATGCCCACATGGCACGGCATGGATGTCGGGACTCAGACGCGGGGTGGCGCAGACTCCGGTACCGGTCGCGATCGAGGTCGAGGCCGGCCCCGGGTGTCAGAGCCGGAACGATGTCCAGATCCCGTACGACGGGAGCGGGACGAGATTCTCCCTCGTGGATCTCATGTATGTCACCAGCCACTTAGTCAGGGTCCGCGCCCACTTCGCAGTGCGGTGCGCTGTCTCA
>JBDHDN010000450.1:0-6229 GCA_039591485.1 Gemmatimonadota bacterium | reverse complement strand
CCCAGGAGGAGCGGCACGCCGAAGGCGCCAATGCCGAAGAACACCCCGAGATAGGAGAGCCCCGCGGCGCGCCCCTCGGCGCTGATGTCGGCGACCAGGGCGTTCGTCGCACCGTTCACCAATCCGCCGCCGAGGCCGGTGGTGAATGCCGACGCGGCGAGTACGGCACCCGACGGCGCGAACGCGATGCCTTCGAGCCCCAGCGCGATCAGCAGCACCGCGGCGGCGAGGAGCCCCTTGTAGCCGCGGCGGTCCACGATCGGTCCGAACACGAGCGAGCCGGCGAGGATGCCCAGGCTCAGCATGGACAGCAGTGAGCCCGCTTCCGCGCGGTCGAGGCCCAGGCGCTCGATGATCGACGGCAGCACGGCACCGAGCGTCGTCAGTACGATCCCGACGAGCAGCATGCCGACGGCCGCCGCGGCGAAGATGGGCCGTTGTCCGTGAGCGCTCACGAAGGCTCCCTCTGATCCGCCGACCAGCCAGCCGGCCCGGTCATTGCCAGCCGGCCTGCCCCGTAGAGCACGGCGTCCTCCCCGAGCTGCGAGGCCTGCAGCGTGACGCGACGGATCGAGACGGGCTGTGCCCAGCGCTGCGCCTCCTGGCGAATCCGCTCCAGGAAGCGCGTGGCGGGACCGAAGACACCGCCCCCGAACACGATCGTCTCCGGGTTGAACAGGCTGACCAGGTTTGCCACGGCCATTCCCCAGTAGCCGACGGCTTCATCCAGCACGCGGGCCGCGATGGGATCCCCCGTGTCGTAAGCCTCGAACACGTCCCGCGCCGTGAGAGGCGCCACACGACGCCGACGGAGCTCGCCGTTGCCCGCGTCGGTCCCGTCGAGCAGTTGCCGTGCCTTCGAGGCGATCCCCGGTCCCGACGCGTGGAACTCGAAACAGCCCACCGCCTCGTACCCGTCGAGATAGGGCCGATCGAGCGCAAGCCACCCGATGGCGCCGGCCGCGTCGCCCGCGCCGCGCAGGATGCGGCCATCAACCAGGATACCCGCACCAATACCCGTTCCCACAACCAGGAAGACGGCGTTCCGGACGCCCGCCGCCCCGCCGCGCCACGTTTCACCGAGAATGGCGCACGCCCGGTCGCTGTCTACCCACACCGTCACGCCGTTCGGCACGGCGTCGCGCATCTCAGCTACGAGAGGGTAGTCATCCCACCCGGCGATGTTGGGTGCCCACACCGTTTCCGTCCGGGCTCGGTAGATACCGGGGACCGCGATGCCGATACCGGCGACCGGCGTACCGTCGCGCTGCGCGGAGTCGAACAGGGCGTGCACCTGCTCCGTCAGCAACGCGCTGACGGCCTGTCCGGTCCGGTGCTCGAGCGCAACCGTTCTCCGACCTGCGAGGCGGCCTGACGGATGGAAGAGGGCCGCGGCGATCTTCGTGCCGCCGAGATCGAGCCCGATCACCGAGTCGGTCACGGAGCGCCTGTGATGATCGGCCGTCCCGCTACCGACCGGAGAGATCGAGCAGCCTCACGACTCGAAAGTCGATGGGATGGCTCTCACTCTGGAGCGCAATGAAACCGGACCCGAGGGGTGTCCCGTCGATCTTGCTTGCCGGATCGTATCCGTTCACGACGCCCCCTCCGACAATCGGACTCGTGTAGTGCATGACCGTATCGCCGTTGATCAGGTGCAGGATCAGTGAATCGCCCCTCACGATCGTCTCCGAGCGGACCCACTGATCGCCATCGAAGGTCGGCGAGGAGGACTCGATGCAATGGTCGGGTGCCAGGGCGCCGTCGATGGTGACCTCGGTCCCCGGCGTGCACACATTCGCCGTGGGGCGGGGTCCCTCCCCGAGGCCGCCGAGGAACTGCACCTCGATGGAGATCGGAAAGTCCTGGTCCAGGGCCATGGTGGTGGGGTTCTGGGCGTGGAGCATGACGCCGCTGTTCCGCCGGGCCCAGTCCGGTCCGCCGGGGGCCTGCTCCCCGACGAACCGATACTCGACGACGAGTCGATAGTGCGAGAACGGCGTCTCGAAGAACAAGTGGCCGAACTGCTCGTCGAACTGCTCGTAGCCGTCGTAACGCACCTGCAGGAGCCCGTCTGCGACACGGAAGGTGTTCGCGACGTTCACACCGGCCTCGTACCCGGCGATCTTCGGCACCCAGCCTTCGAGGTCCCGTCCGTTGAACAGCGCGATCCACTCCGGCGACTCCGCGTGGCGATCGGTGGACGCGTCGGAGCACGCCTGGAGGCTCAGGGTCAACACGAGGATTGGAACAGCGCGATACCGGAACGGAGCGGGCATGGCTCACCGAAACGCGTGGAAGGTCGTCAAGTGGGGCGAGCGACCCTGACGAATCTACGGCAAACCGCTGCGCGGCAGAAGCGCGAGTACATCCCACCCGAGGCTCGTCGCACGCCATGGACGACGGTGCGCTGCGGCAATAACATCCCAGGTGTGCGCGGCTCGGTGGAGAACCGAGTACGCCTGTGGTCCCATACGGGAGGCAATCGGGTGACGACTCGCGCGTTCCAGACGATCCCCCTGTCTCGGCCCGTCATCCGTGCGCTTGCGACGACGATGGCACTCGGATGCTCCGCACCCCAGTCCGATCGGAGCGCGGAACAGCCTTCCGATACCCCGGTCGACTCGAGCGCCGTGCATCTCCGAGTCAACCTGCTCGGCTACCTCGAGGACGACAGCAAGGTGGCCGTGGTGTTTTCCCACCGGATGGTCGAGACCGGGTTCGATCACTACTACGAGGCGGACTTCTCCGACGTCACGACGCCCGGCCGGTACTACCTGCGGGTCGGCGACTCCCGGTCGGCCACCTTTGCGATCGGGGACTTGGCCTACGGCGACACGCACGAGGATCTCCTCGGCTTCATGCGCCAGCAGCGGTGCGGATACAATCCGTTGCTCGACATGGTGTGCCACCAACGCGACGGCCGGAGCTTCTACGGCCCGATGCCCGATTCGACATTCGTGGACGTGTCGGGTGGGTGGCACGACGCCGGAGATCAGCTCAAGTACCTGATCACGGGCAGCAATGCGACTGCCCGGATGCTGCTGGCCTACGAGTTGGCGGCCGATCGGTTCGGCGATGCCACCAATCATCTGGGCCAGCCCCATCCCAACGGGATCCCCGACGTACTCGACGAAGCGAAGTGGGGCCTCGACTGGCTGCACAAGATGTATCGCGGTCCCGACCAATTGGTCCATCAGGTCGCCGACGACCGCGATCACATCGGCTGGAAGATGCCGGATGCGGACAGCTCCGATTACGGCTGGGGTCCGAACAGTTACCGCGCGGCGTACTTCGCGACTGGACATCCCCAGGGCCTCGCCGAGCACCAGAGCGAAGCCACGGGCATCGCAAACCTCGCGGGCCGCATGGCGGCGGCGATGGCCATGGGGTACCGCGTCTGGGTCGCCGCGGGACTTGATACGGCCTTTGCGTTCAGCAGCCTCGCGGCCGCGCGCGAGGTGTATGCCATGGGCCGCCGCCGGGAAGGGTATCAGCAGGGCAACTCGTACGGCGCGCCGTACCGCTACAGCGAGCGGACGTGGGCGGACGACATGGAGTGGGGAGCTGCGGAGCTGTTCAAGGCCACGGGCGAAGCCGCCTACCTCAGGGATGCCGTCCGCTATGCCCGCATGGCGGGCCCTACCTCCTGGATGCAGCTCGACACCGCCGAACACTACGAATACTACCCCTTCCTGAACGTCGGCCACTTCGCGCTGTACCCGCTCGTCGATGCAGACTTTCAGGACACGCTCGCCGGATACTACCGGGACGGCATCGACCACACGGTCGAGCGGGGACGCGCCAATCCGTTCGGTATCGGGGTGCCGTTCATCTGGTGCTCGAACAACCTGACCACCGCCTTGATCACGCAGATCCTGCTGTATGAGCTGATGACGGGTGATACGCGGTACCACGACTTCATGCTGCGGCAGCGCGACTGGCTACTGGGCGTGAACCCCTGGGGCACGTCGATGTTTACGGGCATCCCTCGTGACGGTGAGCGGCCGGTGGACGTCCACACCTCCGTCTGGGCGCTGACCCGCGCGGACGTTCCCGGCGGGCTGGTCGACGGCCCGGTGCTGCGGTCCATCTACACCAGCCTGCTGGGAATCACCCTACACGAACCTGACGAGTTCGCCCAGTTCCAGAACCCCTACGTCGTCTACCACGACGACATCGGCGACTACTCGACCAATGAGCCCACCATGGATGGTACGGCGGGGGCGATCCTGTGGATGGCGTGGTTCGGACAATCGGGCGGACGGGCAACGACGATTGCAGAGTGACGATTGCAGATCGGCGATTGGCGATTCAACGGCGGCCAGACGGCGGGCAACTTCGGCCGTGCAGGAGGTCGTGCAGCGCACAATCGTCCATCGCACATCGTTGATCTGCAATCTCCAATCACATACCGTCTCTACCGTCCTTGCCGTCTTCGACATGAATCGTGAATCCGGAGCAGCCAATGACATCCCGCCGTCGCTTCGTGCGTGACTCCGGCATCGCCGTTGGAGCGATGCTGAGCCTGGATCTCCAACAGGCGTACCCGCCCGTCGCGGGTGGAGCGGGACCTCACATGCCCTATCGTGATCCCACTCAGTCCATCGCAGACCGCGTGCAGGATCTCCTCGCGCGGATGACGCTGGAGGAGAAGGCGTTCCAACTCGTCGGGCTCATGCCGATCGCCCTGGTGGGCGCCGACGGCGTGGATCCTGAGCGGATGCGTCAGATGATCGGTCAGGGGTTGGGGCAGGTTTCCGCTCCCGGTCTCATCGGCTACAAGGCCCCGCCGCAGATGGCCGCCATGACCAATGCGATCCAACGGTTCCTGGTCGAGGAGACGCGCCTGGGCATTCCCGCTGTGGTGCACAACGAAGCGCTGAACGGTCTCGTCGCTCCCGAGTGCCCGAACTTCCCCACCGCGATCGGTTTGGCCGCGACGTGGGACCCGGAGGGGGTCGAGCGGATGACCGACCTGATTCGGCGGCAGATGCGCGCGGTCGGGTTCCATCAGGCGCTCTCACCCGTGATGGACGTGGCCCGCGATGCGCGCTGGGGCCGTGTGCACGAGACGTACGGCGAGGACCCGTATCTCTGCTCGGCGATGAGCGTCGCGTTCACGCGAGGCTTGCAGGGCGAGGATCTCACCCAGGGCGCTATCGCGACCGGCAAGCATTTCTTGGGCTATGGCCTGTCCGAGGCCGGCCAGAACATGGCCGCGACGCAGATCGGCCCGCGCGAGCTCTACGAGACATTCGCCCGCCCGTTCGAGGCCGCCATCCGCGAGGCAGGGCTTGGCGCGATCATGAACTCGTATAGCGAGATCGACGGGATTCCCGTCGGGGCGTCGCCCGAGCTCCTCACCGAGTTGCTCCGCGGGGTGATGGGTTTCGACGGCGTCGTCGTATCCGACTACTTCACGATTCAGTGGCTGGAGACACGGGTGGGGACGGCGGAGTCACCCGCACACGCCGGTGCCCAGGCCCTCGCGGCGGGGCTGGATATCGAGCTTCCCATTCCGTACGGCTACGGGCCGGCGCTGATCCAGGCCGTCGAGGAGGGGCTCGCCCCCGTGGAGCATGTGGACCGGGCCGTGCGACGCGTACTCGAGTCGAAGTTCAGGCTGGGGCTCTTCGAACAGCCCTACGTGAACGAGGACGCCGCCCTGCCGCCGTTCGTGGACCCTGCCAATGAAGAGCTGTCGCAGCGGCTCGCCGCCGAGTCGCTGACGTTGCTCACGAACGAGGGCGGCGTGCTGCCGCTGGCCAAGGGACGGGGAACGATCGCCGTGATCGGACCGCACGCGGACACGGTGATGACCTACTTCCCCGGGTACACATTCCCCGCGGGTCTGTCGATGTTCGCGTCGATGGCGCAGGGAGCAGGCGGGGGCGGGGAAGGGGGAATGGCCGGCATCTCGGAGATGATGAGTCCCGAGGCGATCGGTACGCTCATGCGGGAGATGGTGCCGGTGATGAGCGGCGGCATCGAGCCCTACGTTCGGCAGCAATACGGCAGCGAAACCGTGACGGAAGCCGTCCGGCGCGTGGCCGGCGCGGGTGCCACGGTCGTGTCGGCTCAGGGGTGTGGCGTGAAGGACGACCCGTCGGGCATCGAAGAGGCCGTCGCGGTGGCACGCGGCGCCGACGTGGTGATCTTGGCGGTCGGTGGTCAGGGAGGGTGGCTGGGCAGCGGCACGGAGGGCGAAGGTGGCGACACGGCCGAC
>JBDHDN010000449.1:0-3509 GCA_039591485.1 Gemmatimonadota bacterium | reverse complement strand
GAGAGCCACCGGAGATTCCTCGCAAGGATGAGGTGAAACACGTACCGCGGTCGAACGGAACCGAGCGCATGGCGGCTAGTCCCCGTGGGCCGCCGCCGTCTTGATGGCGTCATGGATGCGGCGATAGGTCCCGCATCGGCAGATATTGCCGTCCATTCCCGCAGCGATCTCCTCGTCACTGGGAGACGGATTCCGGGCCAACAGGGCAGCTGCGCTCATGATCTGTCCCGCCTGGCAATAGCCGCATTGCGCCACATCGTGCTCGAGCCACGCCTGCTGCACGGGATGCGTCCCATCCGGCGAAAGCCCTTCGATCGTCGTGATGCGCCGATCGCCCACACTCGACACAGGCAGGATGCACGAGCGAACGGCAACGCCGTCGAGGTGGATCGTGCACGCGCCGCACTGCGCGATACCACAGCCATACTTCGTTCCCACCAGCTGCAGATGATCGCGCAGGACCCACAGAAGGGGTGTGCGGGGATCGACGTCGACCTCGACGGTCGTGCCGTTTACGGAAAGCGTGACTGGCGCCATGGCTGCAATCGATTGGGACGAAGGGACGGTGAGAGAAGGCTGATCGAAACGATCGGTGTTTCGAAATTGACATGACAGAAACGGAGACGCAAGACTATCGCACAAGTGTAGGCCCGTGAGAGAGCAGGGTCATTAGCAGAACGCGCCACATCCTTGGCGGAGCACGCCATTGCGAGGGAATGACGTTGACAGCGCCCCCAACGAACCGCCTACCTTGTACGCTCGTTTTGCAGCGAGCCTGAACCATGGCGCGATTCGATGACCGGCTACCGCCCGACGCCGTGAACCGGCCGTCGGGCCGGTTGCCATCCGGAGCCGGCACTCCATGAAGGAGTGGCACGAGACTGACGCGATCGCACGAGGTCTCCGCGAGGCACTGGGTGCCGGGAAACCGGTCGCGCTCTGCACCGTCGTGGCGATCGCCGGGTCTTCGTATCGCCGACCCGGTGCCAAGCTCCTGGTCGGGCCGACGATCCCATTGCGCGGGGCACTGAGCGGCGGGTGCCTGGAAGCAGACGCTCGGGAGGTGGCGCTCGACGCACTCGAGACCGGGCACGCGCGCATCCGACGCTACGAGACCGGTGAAGACACCGTCTGGGGACTCGGCTTGGGGTGCGACGGGACGGTCGAGGTGTTCGTGCAGCCCGTGCAGCCGGCGCAGATCCCCGTGTGGAACCGGGTCGCGGAGCTGCTCGCAGAGGACGACGCGTTCGTGCTCGCCACGGCGATCGCAGGACCCGCAACGGGGCGGTCCGCGGTGATCCTCGGCGATCAGGTGACCGGCGCGACCGGAGTCGAGCAGGTAGACAAGCAGCTCGTCCGGCTGGCCCAGGACACGCTGGCCGACCGACGGTCCCGCCTGGTGGACGTGGGCGAGAGCACCGCGTTCTTCGAGGTGCTGCAACCGCCGCCGCGGCTCGTGATCGTCGGCGCTGGGGACGATGCCATCCCGCTGGCGCGGGCGGCCGCGGCCGTCGGGTTTCGCCTCACGGTCGTCGATCACCGTCCCGCCTACCTTGCCGCCGAACGATTCCCGGATGCGGCACACCTGGTCAAGGCGGCCCCGGAGGACGACGCCGGCTCATTGGCACTACACCGCGAATGTTATGCGGTGGTGATGAACCACGCGCTGGCGCGGGACCGCGCGTGGATCCGGACGCTGCTCGGGTCGCCCGTGCCGTACGTGGGTGTGCTGGGCCCGCGGGCGCGGGTCGCCAAAATCCTGGACGAGGTCGGCCGGGACGCGTCGGACCGCGTGTTCGGGCCAGTTGGGCTCGACATCGGTGCGAACGGCCCGGAGCAGATCGCCGTGAGTGTTCTAGCCGAGGTCCTGGCCGTCCGCGCGGGTCGCCCGCCTCAGCATCTGCGCGAGCGGGCAAGCGCGATTCATGGTGGCTGACCGGGGGGGTCCCGTTGCAGGGATCGTGCTCGCGGCAGGTACGTCCTCGCGCCTGGGGCGGAACAAGCTGCTCGTCGAGCTCGGCGGCGAGCCGGTCGTGCGGCGCACGGGGCGGAACGCGATTGAGGGCGGCCTCGCACCGGTGCTGGTGGTCCTCGGGTTCGAGGCGGACCGTGTGCGCGAGGCACTGGCCGGCCTGGCGTGCGAACTGGTTGACAACCCCGACTACGGTCTGGGTATCAACCGCTCGCTGCAGGTGGGACTCGCCGCGGTGCCGCCCGCGGCTGCGGCCGCCGTGGTGCTGCTCGCGGACATGCCGCTCGTCACCGGCGCGATGATCGCGGACGTGGTGCGGGCCTATCGCCGTTCGCACGCGCCGCTCGTGTTCTCGCAGTACGGGAAATCGCAGGCGCCGCCCACGCTGTACGATCGGTCGCTGTTCGGCGAGTTAGAGGAGTGCCAAGGCGAGGGAGCCGGCAAGCGGGTGGTCGAACGCCATCGGCATGCCGCCGTGTCGATCGCATTTCCGCCAGATGCGCTGGTGGACCTGGACCGGCCCGACGACTATCGACGGCTGGTACCCCTGTTCGCTCGGCCCGCGGATTGACACGCCCTCAGCCGGACGCCGCTGGCCTCCGCATCACTCGCCTGCTCCAACGCCAGGCGTCCCCATGAAGCCCGGAGTCGGCGAGACCGGCGTCCGCAATCCACGTCGTTTGCGGACGCAGTGATGCAACCGTATAGTGAGCTGGGGATTGACAGGCGGTGCGGATCGTGGAGCGACGGGAGTTCCTCAAGCGAACGGGGCCGGCGGTCGCCCTCGCGGCAGCCACGGGCGGAACGGGCCTCATCTTCCACAATCGCGACACGACGCGGCAGCGGACCATCGTCGCCAAGATCATGCGCTTCGAGGTCGACCATGATCCGGCCTTTCCGCGCGTCACGCTTGCCCGCCACGACGAACCCCCGCGTGCGCTGCGCCAGGCACTGGACGCCATCGGCGGCATCCGCCGCTTCGTCAAGCCCGGCGAGCGGGTCACGCTCAAGCCCAGCATTGGCTGGGACCGCACGCCGGCCCAAGGCGCCAACACGCATCCGGATCTCGTGGCGGAGATGGTCCGCCAGTGCCTGGACGCGGGGGCATCCGAGGTCATCGTGACCGACGTGAGCTGCAACGATCCGCGGCGGTGCTTCCTACGCTCGGGGATCAGAGAGGCGGGAGAGCGCGCGGGCGCCCGTGTGATTCTCCCAGTGGAAGAAGACTACCTGCACACACACATCGACGGCGCCGTGCTGGCGACGTGGCCCGTGTTGAAGTGGTTTGTCGAGACGGATCGCCTGATCAACATGCCGATCGTCAAGCAGCATTCGCTGTCACGCTGTACGATCGGCATGAAGAACTACTTCGGGCTCCTGGGCGGCCGCCGGAACCAGCTCCATCAGGAGATCGACCAGTCGATCGTGGATCTGGCGCGGTTCGTCGGTCCCACGCTCACCGTGGTCGACGCTACGCGTGTGCTCGTGCGGAACGGCCCGCAAGGTGGCTCGCTCGACGACGTCGCGATCGAGAACA